>JBDUAG010000176.1:0-7220 GCA_040004785.1 Burkholderiales bacterium
TGCGTAGAGCGATTGATGGGGTTGGGTAGGGCTCAAGAATAGAGAGCGGCCCAGGACAATCGACCAACGGGGCGATTACATCGCGGCAATGCAAACGCTTAGTTTACATAATATACATTGTCGTCATTTAACGTTCAGGAGCCGGCGCGGTTCGGATCGCGCCAGGCCCGCTCGAATGGCAGCCGCCACGCACGCGGCGCGACGAGCTGATGGATCGCGTTCGGCCCCCACGAACCCGGCGCGTAGAAGCGCACCGGCGGCGGCGCTTCGAGCAGTGGCGTCGAGACCTGCCACAGCCGCTCGATGCCTTCGGCGGTGGTGAACAAGGTGTGATCGCCGCGCATCGCGTCGAGGATCAGGCGCTCGTAGGCCTCGAGTACCTCGCCGAGCAGCCCGGTATCGTTCATCGCGAACTGCAGGCTCAGCTTATCGAGCCGCATCCCCGGGCCTGGGCGCTTGCCGTAGAACGAGAGCGACATCTTCGACGCGTCGGCGAGGTCAAATGTGAGGTGGTCGGGCCCCTGTGCGCCGATCCCCGATCCGGCCGGGAACATGCTCTTCGGCGGCTCTCGAAACGCGAGCGAGATAATGCGCTGTCCTTCGCCGAGCCGCTTGCCTGTGCGCAGATAGAACGGCACGCCGGCCCAGCGCCAGTTGTCGATTGCGCATTTCAGCGCGATGAAGGTCTCGGTTTCGGATTCGGGGTTGACGCCCTGCTCGGCCCGATAGCCGGTGTACTGACCGCGCACGACATCCGATGGCGCGATCGGCAGCATGCTGCGAAAGACCTTGTTCTTTTCCTCGCTGATCGGACCGGGTTCGAGCGAAGTCGGTGGCTCCATCGCCACGAATGCGAGGATCTGGAACAGGTGCGTCACGACCATGTCGCGGAACGCGCCGGTCTGCTCGTAGAACCCAGCCCGCTTTCCCAGGCCGAGCGTCTCGGGCACATCGATCTGCACATGGTCGATGAAGTTTCGATTCCAGATCGGCTCGAACAGGCCGTTTGCGAAGCGGAACGCGAGGATGTTCTGCGCCGGCTCCTTGCCCAGGAAGTGATCGATGCGAAAGATCTGATCCTCTTCGAAGACCTCGTGCAGCTTGGTGTTCAGCGTGACGGCGCTCGCGAGATCGGTGCCGAAGGGCTTTTCCATCACGATGCGGGAACGCTCGACCAGGCCGGCCTCGCCCAGCATGCGCACGGCCGGCAACGCCGCACTTGGCGGCACACTGAGGTAGTGCAGGCGCCGGCTCTCGCCGCCGAACGTTTTCTCGGCCTTGTCGACGGCCGCTCGGAGTGCCGACGCGCCAGCAGCGAGCGACACGTAGTCAAGGCACGCAGAAAACGCCTCCCAGTCGGCATCGTTCACCTTGCGAGCCGAGAACTCGTCGAGTGCGCCGCGCGCGATCTGGCGGAAGGCGTCGAGATCGATCTCGTCGAGCGAGACGCCGATGATCCGGCAGCCGGGAATGAAGCCGACGCTGGCCAGATGAAACAGGCCGGGCAGCAGTTTGCGGCGGGCCAGGTCACCGGTGGCGCCGACCAGCACCACGACTTGCGGATGCCGCGGACCGACCCCTGCAGGAATCTTCGCCATCGTTCCCATCCCTGTGACTGGTTGCACGTTGCAACTGTACGGGATGGCGCGCAAGCGCCGTGCCAGCGCTGGGATCGTCAGGCTTCGAGCTCGTCCGCTCCGTCGACGAGCTCGTCGAATGCGCCGGCGGCGTCGGTGTCCGGACGCGCGACCATGGGCTTGTCGAGCGGGCGCCAGACCCGGCTGTGCAGGCGCCCGAGCAGTTCCGAGCGGGCGACTGCAGCGAGCACCGCTTCGGGCTCCATCATCATTGCGAAGGGATTCGAAGCAGCTTGAGCGGGCGTCATGGCGAACCTTTCGGGGGTTGACGAGGGCGGGATGCGATGAAGCAACTCTATGCCCGCACCCTCGTGCGCCCCAGTGGGTGCAGCGCCATACCGCGTGTCAGCGTGACTCTTACAACCGCTGTCAGCGCACTGCCTCTTCGAGCTGCTTGGCGAGCACCTCGCGCCCTGCCTTGCGTGCGAAATCGATCACGCCCAGGTCGAGCTGGCTGCGGCGCTTGATGTCTGCGCCGCGCTTGAGCAGCAGCGCGACGCTCTCCTCGCTGCCGTACTGCGCCGCCATCATCAGCGGCGTGGTGCCGTTCGGCGCACCGGCATCGACCTCGGCGCCGCGGTCGAGCAGCAGTTGCACGACCTTGGGTTCGGGCCCGGTCGCCGCATAGTGCAGCGGCGACCAGCCGCTCTTGTTGACCACGGCCCCGCGATCGAGCAGCAATTTGACGCCTGCCAGATCGCCCTTCAGCGCGGCCATCATCAGCGCCGATTCGCCGGCCTGGTTCAGCGCGTTCACGTCGGTCGCAGGCCGGGCCAGCAAGGCGCGTGCAGCGTTCAGCGCCCGCATCTGCATCGCGATCGTCAGGCCTGGCTGGCCCTTTTCGTCGGCGGTGTTGGGGTCAAAACCACGCGCCAGCAGGTTGTTCAGCGTGACGGCGTTGTCGTTCTTGATGGCGACGAAAAAATCCTCGAACGATCCGGCGTTTGCGCAAAAACTCGTCGCTATGACAATGCTATAGATCAGAGTCTTAAAGTGTTTTCTCATGATTTTCAGGGGTGTTCCAACGGCTTGAACAGCTGTTCGAAGTTCGTGGTCGTGGCCTGCGCGACCACCTCGACCGACACCCCCTTCAGCATCGCGATCTGTTGCGCAACGAAGGGCACGTAGGCCGGGCTGTTGGTTTTGCCGCGGTACGGTACGGGGGCGAGGTAGGGGCTGTCGGTCTCGATCAGACAGCGCTCCAGCGGCACGAAGCTCGCCACATCGCGCAGCGCCTGGGCGGTCTTGAAGGTCAGGATGCCGGAGAACGAGATGTAGAAGCCGAGATCGAGCGCGGCGCGCGCCACGGCTTCGGTCTCGGTGAAGCAGTGAAACACGCCGGCCTCAGCGCCCTCCTCGCGCAGGATCGCCACGGTGTCGTCGGAGGCTCTGCGCGTGTGCACCACCAGCGGCAGCGCCGTCGCGCGGGCCGCGCGGATGTGGGTGCGAAAGCGGTCGCGCTGCCATTCCATGTCGGCGACGCTGCGACCATTCAGGCGGTAGTAGTCGAGCCCGGTTTCGCCGATGGCGACGACGCGCGGGCGCGCCGCGAGCGCGATCAGGTCCGCCACGCTCGGCTCCCGCACACCCTCGTTGTCGGGGTGGACGCCGGCACTGCACCAGAAGTTGTCATAGCCGGTCGCGAGTGCGTGCACATCGTCGAACTCCTCGAGCGTGGTGCAGATGCACAGTGCGCGGTCCACCTTGGCATCGGCCATCGCGGTGCGGATCTCGGGCAGGCGGGCGCGCAACTCCGGGAAGCTCAGATGGCAATGTGAATCAACGTACATGCGGGAGCGTGTTTGCGCCGCGGCGGCGCAGCGGCTTCAAATCGTCTGGGTCGGTTTGGCCGACGAGATCGTGGTGCCCAGCACCTCCTCGATCTTGACCTTGAGACCGCGCGTCTTCTCGTCGTTCGGGAAGCGCACGCCGACGCCCTGGGTGCGGCCGCCGGACGCGTTCGCCGGCGTCAGCCAGCCGACCTTGCCAGCCACCGGGTAACGCTGCGGATCGTCCGGCAGCGAGAGCAGCAGGTAGATGTCCTCGCCGAGTTTGTATTCGCGCGTCGTCGGCACGAACAACCCACCATCGGCAAACACCGGCATGTAGGCGGCGTAGAGCGCGCCCTTTTCGCGGAACACGAGTTGGATAACGCTCGGCCGCGTCGTGCTGGGCGGCGGCGCGGGGCCTGCCAGCGGGGCGCCGCGTGTTGTGGGTTCGCTCATAGGGCAACCTTCATGCTTCGCATTGCGGATTTCGCCTTGGGAACGGCCCGGCGGCTCATGCGCGCGAGTGTACCGTCGCCAGGGCCTGCTGACCTTGCTGCACCAGCGATTCGATCAACAGCCCGACGTTCCACGGGTGCTCCGTATGGCGCGCGATGCGGCACAGCTCGTCCATCCACGCGTTCAACGCGGCCGGGCGGGGGCGCGTGGCGATGCTTGCCGCAGGAAAGTAGCGCGGCGCGGCGCCCGCAGCGACGCAGGCGTTGTCATGACAAAGCTTCTGCAGCGCATCGACGACGCGCGCGAGCGGCCAGGCGGCGATCGGTTGCGCGAGGCCCAGCGCCACCAACGCCGGGAGGCGCGTCCAGAGCGCGGCGTCGACACCCTGCTGCGACCACGCCAGCGCCTCCTGGGGTTGGCCGCCCGCGGCAGCGAGCATCACTGCGGCATCGGCGACGCCCTGCCCGGCCAGCCACGCAGTCGCCTCGTCAGCGGGGGGCAGGCCCATCGTGATGCGTTGGCAACGACTGCGCACCGTGGGCGGCAGCGCATCAGGCGCGGCGCAGCCGAGCAGGAAACGGGTGTCGCCGACCGGCTCTTCGAGCGTCTTCAGCAGCGCATTCGCCGCGATGCCGTTCATGCGTTCCGCCGGATGAAGTACCACGACCTTGCCGCGGCCGCGTGCCGAGGTGACCTGCGCGAAGTTCACCGCGCGTCGCACCGCATCGACCTTGATCTCCTGGCTCGGCTTGGCCTTGCTCGCGCGCTCGGTGGTGGCCTCATCGCCCTCGGCGGCGCCCCAGCCCAGCGCCGGCTGCAGCGCTTCGGGGATCAGCACCAGCAGATCCGGGTGTGACCGCGCCTGCACCAGTCGGCAGCTCGCGCACACGCCGCACGGCCGCGCCTCGGTCTGCGCGGCTTCGCACAGCCACGCCTGCGCGAGCGTGGTCGCGAGTTCGAACTGGCCGACACCCTGCGGCCCGTGCAACAGCAGCGCGTGCGCCTGTTGCGACCGCAACGTCTGGCGCAGCAGCGGCGCGAGCCACGGCAGCGGCAGTGCGCCGTCCGCGCCTACCACGCGCGAGCCTTCAGCACCGAATCGATCTGCAGCCAGACCGCCTCGCGTGCCTGCGATGCATCGATGCGCACGAAGCGCTGCGGCGTCAACGCCGCGCGTGCCGCGTATTGATCGCGCACGCGCTCGAAGAACGCCAGATCCTGCTGCTCGAAACGATCCGCCGCGCGCACTTGGGCGCGGCGTTGTGCGGCCAAAGCTGCGGGCAGATCGAACCAGATCGTCAGATCGGGCTGCAGCGTGCCCTGCACCATCGTCTCGAGTTGCTCAAGCACGGCGATCGGTGCACCGCGGCCGCCGCCCTGGTAGGCGAAGGTCGCATCGGTGAAGCGGTCGCACAGCACGGTGTGGCCGAGTGCGAGCGCGGGTTTGATCACTTGATTGAGGTGGTCGCGGCGCGCGGCGAACACGAGCAGCGCCTCGGTGAGCACGTCCATCGTCGCGTGCAACACCATCTCGCGCACCCGCTCGGCGAGCGGCGTGCCGCCGGGCTCGCGGGTGGACACGACCGTGGCGCCAGCCTCGCGCAGGCGCTGCGCGACGGCCTCGATGTGGGTCGATTTTCCGGCGCCGTCGATGCCTTCGAAGGTGATGAATCTGGCCGTCATTTGGTACGTCGCTGGTAGCGGTTCACGGCGCGGTTGTGGTCGGCCAGAGTGTCGCTGAATTCGCTGCTGCCATCGCCACGCGCGACGAAGTAGAGCGCCTTCGTCGCCTCCGGGTGCACCGCGGCAAGCAGCGCGGCCTTGCCCGGCATCGCGATCGGAGTCGGCGGCAGCCCGGCGCGCGTGTAGGTGTTGTACGGGGTATCGGCGAGCAGATCGCGCTTGCGGAGGTTGCCGTCGAACGAGCTGCCCAGCCCGTAGATCACGGTCGGGTCGGTCTGCAGCGGCATGCCGATGCGCAAGCGGTTCGCGAACACGCCGGCGACGCGTCCGCGGTCGGCGCCGACGCCGGTTTCCTTCTCGACGATCGAGGCCAGCACCAGCGCATCGGCGGGGCTTTGCAGGGGGCTGTCGGGCGCGCGCTCGGCCCAGGCCGCATCGAGCCGGGTTTGCATCGCGCGGTAGGCGCGCTTGAGCACCGCGAGGTCACTGCTGCCTTTGCTGTAGGCGTAGGTGTCAGGGTGGAAGCGCCCTTCCGCCGCGATGTCGGGCGCGCCGATCGCCTGCATGATCTGCTCGTCACTCATGGCCGCGGTGGTCGGCTTCAGCGAATCGGCCTTGGCGAGTTCGGCGCGAAACTGGCGGAAGGTCCAGCCATCGATCAGCCGCACGACGGCGAGCGTCTCGTCGCCGCGCACCATCTTGTTGAGCAGCATGATCGGCGTCACACCGCGTCCGATCTCGTAGCTGCCCGCGCGAATCTTGCGCGATTGGCCGGACCACCGGAACCACTCGTACAACAGCAGCGGCGAGGCCTGAACGCCGGCACTCACCCAGGCCTGCGCGATCTCGCGCGGCGCGGTGCCGGGCTCGATCGATACCTCGACCGGATCACTCGCCAGATCGAGAGGCCGGTTCAACCACCAGGCCGCGCCGCCGCCCACGACGAGAATCGTCAGCAGCGCCAAGGCTGCCAAGGAACGCCCGAACTTCATCGGCGGACAGCACCGCGGATATCGCTCGCGCGCTGAAACCCTGTGGTGACAAGAATCATGGGCGCTGATGATAATCCGCGCATGAACACACCGATGACCCTGGATGGCACGCTGCCGCTGACGCATTGGGGGCTGATGCGCGCCCGCGGTGCCGAGGCGATCAAATTCCTGCAAGGCCAGCTCACGAACGACGTGGCGATGATTGGCGACGCGCAGGTGCGGCTGGCCGGTTTCTGCTCCGCCAAGGGCCGGCTGCAGGCGAGCTTCGTGGTCTGGAAGCTGGCCAGCGACGACGTGCTGCTGGCCTGCGCGGCGAGCGTGCTTCCGGCGACGCTGAAACGTCTGTCGATGTTCGTGCTGCGCGCGCAGTGCAAGCTGAGCGACGCCAGTGCCGAGCTCGGCCTGCACGGGCTGGTCGGCGACAGCGCGCGTGCGCTCATCGGCAACGCGCCGGTGTGGACGCAGCGCACGGTCGACGGCGGCACGCTGGTGCGCCTGCCCGATGTGGATGGCGTGATGCGCTGCATGATCGCCGTCTCCGCGCCGCCGGTGGCGCCGGTGCTGGCCAGCGACGCCTGGCGCGCACTCGAGGTGCGCAGCGGCATCCCGTTGATCGAGGCGGCGACGTTCGAGCAGTTCGTGCCGCAGATGCTGAACTACGAGATCGTCGGCGGTGTCGATTT
>JBDUAG010000177.1:0-7217 GCA_040004785.1 Burkholderiales bacterium
GTGATGACCTGGCGCGTCGCGACGTTGACCATCTTCTGCGACACCGACCAGCCGCCCGAGTAGCTCACGAGCTGCCGATCCGATGACCGCAACTGATGCGCGTGGCGGTTGTAGGCCAGGCCGTTGATGCGGCCGGTCCAGATGATGTCGGCGGTGACGGCTTGCGACAGCTTGGCGATCTCGGCCTTCGGCGCCTCGCCGTTGGCGATCATGTCGAGCTCCTGCTGGATCTCGGGGCTGAAGTCGCGATCCAGCACGGCGAAGCGGCCGGTGTTGACGAGCGCATCGAGGATGCGCTGGCGCAGCTCGGTGCCGACCTCGTCGGCCGGCACCATGCGGTCGCCGATCGGAATGGTGGCGCGGTCGAAGCGCAGCGGCGCGACCACCAGCTTGATCTTCTTCAGCTCGGCCGGAGCGACGAACTTCGCGATGCCGGCCTCGATGCTCGCCTTGTACTTGCCCTTGGGCAGCAAGGGCTCGTCCATGTTGACGATGCGGAAGTTCTGGACCACGCCACCGGAACGGGTGCGAACCGCGTCGGCAAAGCCTTCGGCGCGCATCGAGGCCGAGGTCTGGTTCGTCGTCACGTCGATGCCGAGCTTGGCGTTGACCGTCGCCATGTCGACCGACGCCCCGTTGACCTGCAGGATCGCCATGCGCATCGCCTCGGCGACGGCCTCGGAGGCGCTGCCGCCATAGCCGTCGGCCGTGACCTTGACGGTCTCGAGCTTGCCGACATCCGGTGGCGGGATCGTCGCCGTGGCCGGCGTCAGCGGTGCCGGTGCGGTGTTGGCGGCGACCGCAGCTGCGCTCGCTGCCGGCGCTTGGTCCTGGGCCGCAGGCGCGGTGGCCGCGGGCTTCTGGTCGCAGGCCGCGAGCGCGGCGAGCAGCGCCATCGCGCCCAGCATCCGTATCGATTGACACAACATGGCAGCTCCTGTCGGGCGGTTCAGCGCGGGTTCAGAGCGCGGCCATCGCCTTGGTGGCATCCGGCGGCACCGGGATGTCGTTGCTCTTTGCGAACGCGTTGGCGTTCTTCATCGACGTGCCGAGGTTCGACAGGCCGCTGGGCAACTGGCTCACGATGTAGGCGCCCGACTGCAGCTTGGGCAGCATCATCGGCGACGCGCTCTTCAGGCTGGCCGAGAACGCCTGCGCCGGGCCGCTCAGGCTGATGTACTTGAGCAGGCCCTGGCCGAGCTGGCCCATGCCCGACTGGTACTTCTTCTTGGCCGCGGCGTCGAGTTTCGGGCCCTTCGCCATTTCGGCCGCGACGGCATCGGTCGAGGCGCTGACGGCCTTGTTCGACTCTTCGAGGTTGCCCTTGGTGGCGCCATCGGTGAGCGCATCGGCGGTCGCTTTGGAGGCGGCTGCCGCGTCCTTCAAACCGAGCGCGTCGGCCATTTGCGAGTTCGCCAGCAGCACGTCCTTGTTGGCGGCGACATAGCCGCGCACCAGCGAGTCGTTCTGGCCGCCGGCATCACCGCCGCCGGACGTCAGGCCGCCGAGCCCGGGAATGGACTTGAGCGACGGCAACTGCGCCGTGGCGGTGAACGGCACGCAGACCAGGGCGACGGCGAAGAGGGAGAGAAGCTTTTTCAAGGCAGGGATCCTGTGGTGTGGGTAGAGTGCTCGGTGGCTCATCACTTGAGGCCGAGGTTGGTGAGTTGCGAGGTGAGTTCGCGCGCCGCGTTGTTGGCCGCGAGCTTGAGCGCGTTGGTGCGTGCCTCGGCTTCGGTCGGGCCGACGCCGGCGTATTGCACCGGGCCAACCGACGCGATCGTGTCGGGGATGGCCTGGGTCACGTCGAGCACACGCGCGTTCACCGTCACTGCAACCCGCTGCATGCCGGTCTGCGGGTCGGTGTCGGCCAGGCCGAGATCGAGCGTGCCGAGTGCGATGTACGGGATCTGCGCGTTCTTCATGCCCAGCGTGATGTTCTGCATCGTCGTGGACTGCAGATCGTTGCCGGCCTTGTAGTCGTTCTCGACCATCGAGACCTTGAACTTGCCGCCGGTGTAGGGCTCGATCAGCGAGGCTTCGTTGACCTTGAAGCCAGCGCGGGTGAAGGTCTGCGTGAAGACCTGGTTCAGGTTGGCGCTCGGGAACAGGCGCCAGGTCGATTCGCTCGCCCGGCGCGTGCGCGTGCCGCCGGTTTCGAGCGTCACCGAGCGGTTGCGGCTGGCGGTGACGGTGTCGGTGCGCGACTCGTTCGTCGAGATCTGGCCGTGGCCGATCTTCTCGCCTTCGGTGCCCTTGCCCGATTGCTGTACCGACAGATCGCCCTTCTCGGACAGGTCGGCGCGCTTGGTGACGCGCGTGTCGTAGGCCTTCTCGGAGTCCTGCTCGCGCGAGACGAACACGAACGCCAGCGCCGAGCGCTCCGACCGCGTCGCCTTGCCGACGGCCGAGCCGGCCTTCATGTCGTTGCGCAGGTTCGCCACGTTCAGCGAGACGCGCACCGAGACGGTGTAGGCCTTGCTGCCGGCGTTGTCGTCTTCGGCCAGCACAGTGGTTTCGAGGATGTAGCGATCCGGGTTGTCGAGGATCTTCTGGCGCATCGCGTCGAAGTTCGCGGCTTCCGATTCACCCGCTTCGGCGTAGTAGAACTCAACCGCCTTGAGCTGCGCGTTCTGCAGCGCCTTGGCCTTCACATCGGGCGTCACCGCCTTGCCCGTGTACGGCACGGTCGCCTTGCCCGCGGCGCGTTGCACCTGGGCGAGCGCCGACGGCGCGAACGCCACGGCGAAGGTCATCGCGAAGAGCGCGATGAAGAGTTTGCGGATTACTTGCATAGCTTGATCAACTCCCTGGTGTCGGTAATCTGTTTATCGATGTCTGCAGCGGCCGACGCGGTCTTGACCCACGTATTGCCTCGGCCGTCCAGCGCCTCCGACAGTTTCACGAACAACCCGTTGACCGAGTCGTAGTAGGCCGGGAAATCGTCCACGTAGGTCTGCGTCACCGGCACGAGCTTGATCTCGCCGTTCTTCAGCGCGGTGTTCAGGTAGACCTTGCCCGAGACCGGCTCTTCGATCTTCATCGACGCGTAGCTGCCGTAGATGTAGCTCGCGCCGGCCGCGGCCTTGCCGTACTCGATCTTGCGCAGCGCCGAGAGCTCGACGCTGATCTCGTAGTCGGGCTTGGGCAGCTTGAGGTTGTAGACGTCGCCATCCGAGACGCGCATCGACATGACGTTGCCCACCGCGTAGCCCTTGGCATACGGAATGATCGGCACGCCGGCACGCGTCGAGAGCGCCTCGCCGACGAGGTCGGCGGCCCAGGTCTCGGCCACGGTCTCACTGCTCGAGATGTAGGCCGGGATGTTGGCAAACGCTTCGGGCTTGATGCCGATCTTCGAGATCTGCAGGTAGCGCGACGTGCTCGACGGCATGGTCGCCTTCGCGAGCGTGTTGCCGAAGCGCCCGAAGATGCCCGGCTTCCCCGCCGCGCCTTCGTAGACGCCACGCACGCGCACGCGAATCTCGTCGGCATTCGGCGGTCGGTCGAAGATGTCGATGTGGCCGAAGCTGATCGGATACGAACGCACGATCGACATCGTCTTGAAGTCGAAGAACAGCGCCTGCGCGCGAATCAGCACGAACAGCTTGTGCAGGCCGGCGAGCTGCTCGACCGAGATCGTCTCGGAGCCGATCACCAGCGCCACCGCAATCGCCTGGTCGCGGCCCTTGAGCTCGTCGATCTGCGTCACGAGCTTGAGCTGCTGCGGCGGATTCTGCGCGATCGCGTCGCGCAGCATCGCGAAAGCGGGCTTGCCGCCAGCCTTGAGCGCTTTCTCGTAGGCCACCGAATACGGAAAGCGCTGGGCCAGCGAGGCCGCATCCCCCGAAAACGCCAGGCCGGCGAGTGCCACTTCAGTCTGCTGCGCGAACCCCAGCATCGGGGTGAAGGCCGCCGCGCAGGCGCCCAGTTTCATAAGTTGCCGACGCGTGCGCGAGGCGGGTGAGGAATCAGTCGAAGGGTTCACGCGGCTCGCCGATGCACGGCCTTGAGGAAAGCTCGGCATCGTATCAGTGCACATGGCGCGCAATCGCGACAAGCTAGGGATGCGGCGTGATGTATTGCCCGGCGATCTGGACGGTGAGGGGAATCGAAACTTTGTGGAAGGCCAGCTTGGCGGCTGCTTGCAGAAGCGCGGCAGCACGCAGCTACGCCCAAAGTTACCCACAACGAAGCTCTCATAGGCGCACTGGAACTGTCGCGCGTGCTCAACCGCCATCCGCGAGCCAGACCTGTGATGCCCGCGTTGTTGCTGCTCGAGCGCGCGCTTCGCCAGCCCGATGGCAGAGGGATCGATCGCTTGCCGCCGGACGTCATGCGCGACGCCTTGGCCCATCTGGATCGGATGGCCGATTCTTGCAGCGGCGCGGCGCTGCTGCTGCAACAGCTTCGGATCGGCAACGACACCAACTTCGACGAGGCGGGCGAGGCTTCACCTCCAGAACGGACTGCGGGAGAGGCGCGCCTGACGCTCTTCGTGCAGGCCGATCTGGAATGGAAGGCCCCTTCTCGCGCCTTTGCACTGACCGAGTCCGCCGCCAGTTCGCTGGATCTGGCGACGCAGGCCGCCTAGGGGGGCATATCGATGGGAAGCTGTCGCCCTATGCGGTCGGTCGAACCCATGAAGTTCGATGACTCGATGTTGGTCTGGTTCAAGAAGCACGGCGCGCTGGAGATTCGCATGGGCCTGGTCAGCGAGTTCGTGCACCTGGCGACCGGTCGTCATCGGGCACAACCACCGGTGTCGCAAGTGCCCACGATCAACGCCAACACCCCGTTGACCCGTCATCGCGCCGGAATCTTGGAGTCAGAAACGTCGTCCTCGGGAACGCATCAACAATGAAGAATGACGTCGAACAACACGCACGCCGCACCGCATGACTCAGCGCGGTGCTTTGCGCGAGCTCGACGTGCCGGGCAACCCGATTCAAGACATCGCGGAAGCGGCGCTGCTGCACGACACCGGCAAGGTGGGGTTGTCGCTAAGGGTGCTCGAAAAACCAGGCCCACTGACGACCGGCGAACGGGCGACTGTGCAGCGTCATTGCGTGCTCGGCGCGGAGGGCATCCTCTCACTCACGAATGACGACACGCACGACGCGACGACGGCTTCCGTCGCGGTGGCTCTGTCGCTTCACGAATGGTGGGACGGCGGCCGCTATCCGTTCGAGCTGTCGGACACCGCGATACCACAGTGCGCACGGATGGTTGCAGTAGCCGATGTCTTCGACGCACTCATGACCGACCGTGCGCCCGTACAAGCTTGCGTGGCCCCTGAGGGACACGGTCGCTACGTCGCCAGCCAGCGGACGCGCCAGTTCGATCCCGAATGTGCCGACGCGATGCTCCGTGTCGTGGCCAACTTGTCGCGGGGATGGATCCGGCGCTTCCGCCGTGGCGAGATCGTCGTGAAGCAAGGCACGCGATCGAATGCCCTGTTCATCCTGCTTACCGGCCGAGTGCGCCTGCTGGCAGCCAACTCGCATGGCCGCGAGGTGATCCTGGCGTTGCTGCCACCGGGCGACTATGTCGGCGAGATGAGTCTGATCGATGACGAAGCGCACTCGGCCACGGTGCGCGCCGAGGTCCAGACGGATCGTCATCCAAGCACTTGTTTAGTCAGCCCTGCAAATCGTCCACAACTCCCACGGCGGTCAGCGAGCTGATGATGTGGCTCGAACGTGCCGAGCGCATCCGTACGCAGCAACGCCATGACAAGAAGAAGCCCCACGCGCTGCACGCGCCCGAGGTTGAATGGATCGGCAAGGGCAAGGCCAGGAGGAAGCGCTACGAGTTCGGCGTCAAGGTCAGCCTGGCGGTGACGCACAAGTCCTGACGGGTGTGCGGCGCAGGAGGATATGGGCGAAGGGAGTCGGACTTGTTTACATTGGGGTGGCCAGGTCTTGACGGTTTACGACCGATGGCTCATCAACGGGTAGGTCCGCCCGTACGGATCTGTGCGGGGGGCGGGGAGCAATCCTCGTCCCTACCGCGACCCGTACTCGAACCAGGTTCACGCAAGGTCAGGTCCAATGTCTGATCAAGTAAGACGCGCTCGCGCGCCGCTTCCGACGTCAACGAGGATCGGGCTCACTGCGGCTTGGAAGCGAACAGTCTCAATTCGGAAAGAGCCGTGAAGGTGCTGTCGCCGTTGTTGGCTGTGATGTTCAGCCGGTAGTAGCGATAGGAGCCCGGACTCGCGACCGAGTAGATCTTGAACTCGGAGCGTTTCTGGTTGCTTTGCGTGTCGAGCGTGGTCCAGGTGGAGCCGTCATTGGAGCCTTGGAACTGCCAGTCCTTCGGATCGCGCCCAATGAGCTTGGCGTCGAAGGTGCTGATGACCGAATAGCGCAGGACGGGCTCCGCGTGGCCGAGGTCATACTGCAGCCAGCCGGTTGTGCCAGCGTAGAGCCAGTGCGACCACGCGTTCTGGTCGAAGGCGCGTTTGGCGTTGGTCGCGCTGCCTGCACTGTCGTTTGCGGTGCCACCGGTGGCGACGTTCTCCACTGGAAGAGCCGGTGTGGCGCTGTCCGCAGGAGAACTACCGCTCGTGCCGGCGGAGTTGGTCGCCGTGACGGTGTAGTAGTAGGTCGTGCCATTGGTCACGGACTTGTCCGTGTAGCTGCTGCCCGTAACATCCGACGCGATGGTTGAGGATGGGCCGCCGCTGAAGGTGGAGCGCTTGACCGTGTAGCTGGTGGCACCGAAGGATGCCTGCCAGCGCAGCGGCACGGCCCCATCGCCTGGCGAGGCCAGCAGCATGGCGGGCGCCGCCGGGATGACGCTCGGCGCGCCGCCATCGCCGCCGGTGATCTGCACGTTGCTGAAGGTGGAGCTGTTCAGGGTGCCATTGGCGGCCGAGGAGACCACCAGGCCGACATAGATCGTGTCGGGAACGGCGTCGATACGGCCGACATCGGTGGCCGCCCAATTGGTGCCATCGGGAGAAACGTAGCCGGTGATGATGTTCCCGATGCGCTCGAGCTTCACCCAGTACGAGGGCGTGGAACTGGCGATGCCCATGGCTTTGTTCCCATAGTTCGAGCCACCATACACCGCGAGTCCCTGCATGTTCTGTTTGGCCTGGCCACTGCTGGCGATGGCCATCGAGGCGTGGGGAGCGTATGGCTCCAGCCTTGTTCGCATCATCACGCCCGCCACTGCGGCCGGATTGGTGTTCTGGACGGACTCGACTT
>JBDUAG010000178.1:0-7160 GCA_040004785.1 Burkholderiales bacterium
GTGTCGTGGCAGGCTTTGCAGGCCTTGCCGGTGTCGCCCACCGCAGCCTTGATCGCCTCGAGGTTGCCGCCCTTCGCCGCCGCGTTGAGCTTGGCCATGGCTTCCTGCATCGTCGTCGCGGCGGCGGTGAACTTGTCCTTCTCGGTCCAGATCTTCGGCTCGGCCTTGGTCTCGCCCTTGTCCGTGCCGTCGATGAAGCCGGCATACGGCAGCTTGGACATGATCGTCGCGATCTCGGCGTTCTCGGCCGCCACCTTGGCGTCAAAGGGGATCTTGCCGTTGGCCATGCCCGCGACGATTCCGAAGTGCCTGGCCATCATGGTCATGCCGGCCTTGCGGTACTTGATCGCGTCTTCGGGCTTGGCGAATTGCGCCGCAGCGGGCAGGGCGATCGCGGAGCCGAGCAGCGCGGCGCCGGTCAGCAGCAAGGTCTGGACGTGACGATTCATGCGGGGTCTCCTGGCGTGACGAGTTGGGGAAAGAGGCACCGCGCAGTGTAGGGGCGGCAGCGCGCTGAACCGTCCTACTTCGGGAATATCCGAGTGCGACACTTCAGCCGGCCAGTTGCGGTTATCTTTGCGGCGTGCAACAACGCGCGACACGATGACTGACGATCTGACGAACGACGGGCTGAAGGCGGTCCGCGTGTGGGATCTGCCCACCCGCATCTTCCACTGGCTGCTGGCGGTCTGCGTGATCTCCTCGATCATCAGCGGGCTGCGTGGCGGCAATGCGCTGGAGTGGCACATGCGCCTGGGCTACGCGTCGTTCGCGTTGCTCCTGTTCCGGATCGTCTGGGGGCTGATCGGCGGGCGCTGGTCGCGCTTCGGCAGCTTCATCTATGCGCCGGGCACGGTCCTTCGCTACCTGCGCGGCCAGCACCGCCCGGGCGAGCACCTCGACGTCGGTCACAACCCGCTGGGCGCGTTCTCGGTGTTCGGCTTGCTCGCGCTGCTGGCGATGCAGGTCGGCACCGGCCTGTTCGCCGACGACGAGATCGCCACGACCGGGCCGTTCAACAAGTATGTCTCTGGCGCCACCAGCCTGGCGCTGACGCGCTGGCACAAGCTCTCCGGCCAGTGGCTGATCGTGGCGCTGATCGTGCTGCACGTCGCGGCGATCGCGTTCTACCTCGTCCGCAAGAAGCACAATCTGGTGCGACCGATGCTCACCGGCGACAAGCTGCTGGGCGCTGAGGTGCCCGCCTCCCGCGACGATGGCCGCAGCCGCCTGCTGGCGCTGGTGCTGGTCGCGCTGTGCGCGGGGCTCGTCGCGTGGGTGGTTTCGCTCGCCGGCTGACCTGCATGAATGCGCCCGCCGACGAACCCCCCGAGATCACGCTGGTGCGTGTCGATGCCGGCCAGGCCATCGAGCCGGCGCGCGAGATCCTGCGCGAGTACGCGCGCAGCCTCGCGGTCGATCTGTGCTTCCAGAATTTCGAGGACGAGCTGGCATCGCTGCCGGGCGAGTACGCAGCGCCCGCCGGCCAGCTGCTGCTCGCCTACGTGGACGGCGCGCTCGCCGCCTGTGGTGGCCTGCGCGAGCTGGCCGATGTCGACTACGCCAACGCCTGCGAGATGAAGCGCCTTTACGTGCGCCCGGCGTTCCGCCGCTTCGGGCTGGGCCGCGCCCTCGCCGAGGCGCTGATGGACGAGGCGCGCCGTGCCGGCTACTCGGCAATGCTGCTGGACACGCTCGACGAGATGGAGTCGGCGCGCGAGCTGTACGCGACGCTCGGTTTCGAGGAGATCGCGCCGTACTACTTCAACCCGATCCCGGGCGCGCACTACCTCAAGGCCGATCTGGACTAGGCGTAGCATGCCTCGACACTTCACCGCGCCGGGAGGGCCATGACCGCATTCGTGAACACGTCTCATGACACGCAATCGTTCGAGCTGCATGCGGGCGCGCTGCGGTTGGCCCTGCGACCTGATCTGGGCGGTTGCATCGCCGGGCTCTGGCACCGCGACACGCCGATCCTGCGCTCGGTCGAGCCGACCGCGCTGACGGCCTCGCGCCCCTCTGCCGTCTACCCGCTGGTGCCGTATTCCAACCGGATCGGCTACCGCAAGTTCCGCTGGAAGGGGCACGACTACACGACCCAGGCGAACTTCGGCGACAACCCGCATTCAGTACACGGCGTGGGCTGGCTGCGGCCCTGGGACATCGTGTCGAGCAGTGTGCTCGAGGTCGTGATCCGGCTGCGCCACCCGGGTGACGCCGACTGGCCGTTTCCGTTCGAGGCGACCCAGTACTTCACCCTCACGCCGCATTCGATGCATGTGGAGATGGTGTTCACCAACACCGCCGAGATTGCCCAACCGGTCGGCCTGGGTTGGCACCCCTACTTCCCTAAGCGCGCGCGCAGCCGGCTGCACATCGAGCTCTCGGACCGCTGGGATTCGGATACCATGCAGCTGCCGGTGCGCAAGGTGGCGCAGCCCGGCATCGACAGCGATATCTCGCACCTGGATTTCGACAACTGCTTCGACGGCTGGAAGGGCCCGGCGCGCATCCGCGACGAGAAGTTCTCGCTGCAGCTGAGTTCGTCGCTGACGCATCTCGTCGTGTTCACGCCGCAGGACCGCGACTACTTCTGCGTCGAGCCTGTCAGCCACGTCTCGAACGCGATCCACATGGCCGACCCTGCCGCGCACGGGCTGCGGAGCGTGGCGCCGGGCGAGAGCTTCGAGGCCTCGATGAACCTCGAGGTGGCGGTGGTCTGATGGGGTGGGCCTCGGAGGTGCGCCTGGCCGTCGGATCGGCCGCGCTGCTGGGCGAATCGCCGGTCTGGCACCCCCGCGAGAACGCGCTGTACTACGCCGACATCCCCGGTCATAAATTGCAGCGCTTCGACCCGGTCAGCGGCGACCTGCGCCATTGGGAATTCGAGACCGACGTGGCCAGCCTCGCGCCGCGGCTCGACGGTACGCTGCTGCTCGCGATGCGTGACGGCCTGTGGATCTTCGACCCCTCGACGGGTGAGCGTCAGCGAGTCGCCGAGCCGCCGTACGACCCTGCCAGCGAGCGCTTCAACGACGGCAAGTGTGATCCGCAGGGGCGCTTCTGGGTCGGCACGCTCTACGAGCCGCGCACGCCTGCGCTGGCTTCGCTTAACTGCTACGCCAAGGGGCAGCTGACGAAGCGCGTCGATGGCTTGACGGTCGTGAACGGCCTCGCGTGGAGCCCGAACGGCCGCACCATGCACTGGAGCGACACCACGACCCACACGATCTTCGCCGCCGATGTCGACCCGACCAGTGGTGTGTTGAGCCGCCAGCGCGTGTTCGCGCGCTTCCCCGTCAAGCAGGCGGGCCAGTCGCTGGCCAGCTATGGCGGTCGGCCCGATGGCGCGGCCATGGATGCCGAAGGCTGCTACTGGGTTGCGATGTTCGAAGGCCAGCGCCTGCTGCGCCTCTCACCCGAGGGCGAGGTCGTGCAGGACGTCGCGCTGCCCGTGTGCTGCCCGACGATGCCCTGCTTTGGCGGCCCGGGCCTGACGACGCTCTACCTCACCACGTCGCGCCAGAATCGACCTGCCGCCGAGCTGGTCGCGCAGCCCTGGGCCGGCTGCGTGCTGGCACTCGATGTCGATGTGCCAGGGCTGCCGGTGAATTTCGCCGTTTGATTCGAGCGTTGCGCTGCCGCATCTGGAGCACTCCGGGTTTCCCCATATAATTCCGAGGCTTTGCTGCCCGCGACTTTGCCACACCGTGATGGACACAATCGATCAAGGTAGGGCCCAGGTCGGAGAAGTGGAAGATGGGGCGCAGCAAGAGGCGTTCAAGACCTGGACCCGGGAAGAAGCCCAGGCCTGGAGGAGAGTGAACCCGCCGCTGTCGCCATGGCGGGTGGTCGCGGTGCAAGCCGTGGCCGGGCTGGTGTGTTGCGCCGCGGTCTGGGCCTTCACGCAGCGCAGCGAGGCAGCCTGGTCGGCACTCTATGGTGCGGCCGCTGTCGTCTTGCCGAGTGCCTTGCTGGCGCGCGGCATGACGCGGGATCTCAGCAACATGCCGGGCGCAGCGGGTCACGCCGTGTTCCGGTTCATGTTCTGGGAGATGGTCAAGATCGGAGCGGCGGTCGCCATGTTGTTGGCGGCGCCCAGAGTGGTACCCGGCCTGAGCTGGCCAGCGTTGCTGGTGGCGATGGTCGTTTGCATGAAAATGAACTGGTGGGCGCTCCTCTGGCGGCGCAAACCGGTGGTGACTGAACCTCTACAGAGAGTCTGATTCGACATGGCCGCCGAAGCATCTGCCGCTGAACATGCTGGACCGACCGCTGGTGAATACATCAGCCATCACCTGACCCATCTGCGCTCCCAGGAGCAGCCCGGGATCATCGACTTCCATGTCGTCAACTGGGACAGCCTGTTCTGGTCGATCCTGATGGGCCTGGTCGGTCTGTTCTTCCTGTGGCGCGTCGCCAAGAAGGTGACCTCCGGCGTGCCGGGTCGTGCGCAGTCGGCGGTCGAGTTCCTGCTCGAAATGGTCGACAACCAGGCCAAGTCGATCGTCCACAACGCGACCTCGCGCAAGTTCGTCGGCCCGCTCGCGCTGACGGTGTTCATCTGGATCCTGTTGATGAACGCGATGGACTTCCTGCCCGTCGATTTGCTTCCGCTGATCTGGCAGAAGGTCACCGGTGACCACCACGCTCCACTGCGCGTCGTGCCGACGGCCGACCTCTCGGCCACGCTGGGCATGTCGATCGGCGTGCTGCTGATCTGCCTGTACTACAACATCAAGATCAAGGGCGTCGGCGGTTGGCTGCACGAGCTGGTCGCGGCGCCGTTCGGCAGCCACTTCCTGCTGTGGCCATTCAACTTCATCTTCCAGATGATCGAATTCACCGCCAAGACCGTCTCGCACGGCATGCGGTTGTTCGGCAACATGTACGCCGGCGAGCTGGTGTTCATGCTGATCGCGCTGATGGGTGCGGTCGGTTTCGGGTCGGCCACGGGCATCGTTCTGTGGTTGGGCCATGTGGCTGCCGGTACCGGCTGGATCCTGTTCCACGCGCTGATCGTTCCGCTGCAAGCGTTCATCTTCATGATGCTGACGCTGGTGTACGTGGGTCAGGCCCACGATCACCATTGATCTACTTTCCCTTCCTTTTCACAACCACAACTTTCTCACTGGAGTCACCATGGAACACGTTCTCGGTTTTGTCGCCCTCGCCGCTGGTCTGATCATTGGTCTGGGTGCCATCGGCGCCTGCATCGGCATCGGCATCATGGGAAGCAAGTACCTCGAATCGGCCGCGCGCCAGCCCGAGCTGATGAACGAACTGCAAACCAAGATGTTCCTGCTCGCCGGCCTGATCGACGCGTCGTTCCTGATCGGCGTCGGTATCGCGATGATGTTCGCGTTCGCAAACCCGTTCGTTCTCAAGTAAGCCTGAGCCTGCCGATCAACCTCCTGCATAGAAAGGCGTTGCCGTGAGCATCAATGCAACCCTGTTTGCACAGATGGTCGTGCTCTTCATCTTTGCGTGGATCATGATGTCTTTCGTCTGGCCACCCATCGTGAAGGCGCTCGACGAGCGTGCCAAGAAGATTGCCGATGGCCTGTCGGCCGCCGACAAGGCCAAGGCCGAGCTGACCAACGCGAACAAGCGCGTCGAAGAGCAGTTGTCGAGCGCCCGCAAGGATGCCTCGCAGCGCCTCGCAGACGCCGAGCGTCTGGCGCAGTCGATGGTCGAGGAGGCGAAGAGCCGCGCGACCGAAGAGGGCGCCAAGATCATCGCGTCGGCAAAGGCCGAGGCGGAGCAGGAAGCGGTCAAGGTGCGCGAGACCCTGCGTGACCAGGTTGCCGCGCTCGCGGTCAAGGGTGCTGAGCAGATCCTGCGCAAGGAAGTGAACCCTGCGGTTCATGCTGCGCTGCTGTCGCAACTCAAGACCGAGTTGTAAGACATGGCCGAGCTTGCAACCCTGGCCCGGCCCTACGCCGAAGCGCTGTTCCAGGTCGCCGTCAAAGGCGATCTGAAGCAGGCAAGCGGCGAGCTGGATGCGCTGTCCGCCGTGGCCGCGAACCCACAGCTGCGTCAGTTTGCCGACGCCCCGAGTGCCGGTGCCGCACAGGTGTTCGAACTGATGACCTCGGTCGTGAAGATGCCGTTGTCGGATGCCTCGAAGAACCTTCTGCGCACCGTGATCGACAACGGTCGCTTGAGCGTGCTGCCCGAGATCGCCGCGCAGTTCCATGCGCTGGTGAGCGCGCGCTCGGGCGTGTCGGATGCGATCGTCTACAGCGCCTTCTCGATCGAGCCGGCGCTGCTGGCCGATGTGGTGGCGTCGCTGGAGAAGCGCTTCAAGCGCAAGCTCAACGCGACGGTGCAGTTGCAGCCCGATCTGATCGGCGGCATTCGTGTGGTCGTCGGCGACGAAGTGCTCGACACCTCGGTGAAGGCACGCCTCGAACAAATGAAAGCGGCGCTCACGGCCTGAGGGCCTGAGCTTCGTTCCTCGGAGAGACTCTCATGAACCTGAATCCCGCAGAAATTTCCGAACTCATCAAGAGCCGCATCGAGGGCCTCGGTGCATCAACCGATATCCGCAACCAGGGCACGGTCGTCTCGGTGACCGACGGCATTTGCCGCATCCACGGCCTGTCGGACGTGATGCAGGGCGAAATGCTCGAGTTCCCGGCCACGGCCGATGGCACGCCGACGTTCGGCCTGGCGCTGAACCTCGAACGTGACTCGGTCGGCTCGGTGATTCTGGGCGAGTACGAGCACATCTCCGAGGGCGACACGGTCAAGTGCACCGGCCGCATCCTCGAGGTGCCGATCGGCCCCGAGCTGAAGGGCCGCGTCGTCAACGCGCTCGGCGCGCCGATCGACGGCAAGGGCCCGATCAACGCCAAGCTGTCGATGCCGATCGAGAAGATCGCGCCCGGCGTGATCGCCCGCAAGTCGGTCGACCAGCCGATGCAGACCGGCCTGAAGTCGATCGACTCGATGGTGCCGATCGGCCGTGGCCAGCGCGAGCTGATCATCGGCGACCGCCAGACCGGCAAGACTGCGGTGGCAATCGACGCGATCATCAACCAGAAGGGTCAGAACATGACCTGCATCTACGTTGCGATCGGCCAGAAGGCCTCGTCGGTCAAGAACGTGGTGCGTGCGCTCGAAGCCAACGGCGCGATGGAATACACCATCGT
>JBDUAG010000179.1:0-7150 GCA_040004785.1 Burkholderiales bacterium
GCGACTTCCAGATCACGACGCTGACGCGCGCGAACTTCTGCGTGCTCAAGGGCGTCGTCGAGGAAGAGCTCGACGGCTTGCTCGAGATCGCGCGGGCCGAGGCCGCGGAGCGCGCCCGCCAGCAGCCGGCGTTCGATCAGCGCGGCCCGCGCCGCCCCGGGCCACCCGGCGGCGGCGGGCAACGGCCGCCGCGCCAGCGCTGACAGAGCGTTCGCAGAATCAGGCCGGCGCCGCCACGCGCAATGCGCGCAGCCGGCTGAAGGTGAGCGCGACCAGCAACACGCCGAACGCACCGATGCTGATCACCAGGCCGGTGCCGATCTGCGCGACCAGTGCGCCGTTGATGGCGACGCCGAACGCCTGACCCAGAAAGAAGCTCGACGCGAACGCCGAGACGGCTGCGCCGCGGCGCTCCGGTGCCATTTGCGTGGCGTTGATCTGCAGCGTGTTGTGCAGCATGTAGAAGCCCAGGCCGGCGATGAAGCAGCCCGGCAGCGCCCACCACCAGAGCGGTGCGACGCCGACGACGAGCAGCGAGGCGGCGAGAAGCAGGCCGCCGACCATCGTGAGCCCGACCTCGCCGAGCCTGCGCACCAACTGCTTCGAGGCGAGCGCGAACAGCAGGCCGCCGAAGCCGAACAGCATCAGCGTCGAGCCCGCGGTAGCGAGCGGCAACCCGAAGTGCTCGTGCAGGTGCGTGGCGATGAACGCGAACGCACCGTAGAGGAATGCGCCTTCGAGAAACACCGTCAGCAGCACGACGCGCGCCCACGGCCGCGCCAGCACCTGGGCGAACTCGCTGACAACGCGCCGCACCGCGTGGCCCTCGATGCGGTTGATCCGGCGCGCGTGGGCCGGCAGCCGCCGGTTGATGGAGAACAGCCCCAGGCTGATCGCCGCGAAGCCCAGCCCGATGCCGAAAAATGGCGCGCGCCAGCTCAGGTGATCGGCGGCGAAGCCGCCGACGAACACGCCCGTCGACAGGCCCAGGATCTGCCCGATCAAGAAGCGCGCGAGCACCGGTTGGCGCTGGTCGTAGGGCACGACATCGCCAATCCACGCCATCGACAGCGGGATGATCGCTGCGGCCGTCGCACCCGCCAGCAGCCGCGCGATTTCGAGCTGCGCGAAGCCTTGCGCGAGGCCGCACACCGAGGCCGTCACGGCGCATGCAACGCAGGCCCAGGCGATCACGCGGTATTTGCCGAAGCGGTCGCCAACCGGGCCGAAGAAGAGCTGCGACAGCCCGTAGGCAATCGAGAACGCGGTGACGGTGTTGGCGGCGCGGCCGAGCGTGATGGCGAATTCGTGCGCGAACAACGGCAGCAGCGCGTCGGTGAGCCGCAGCGAAATGCCGCTGGCGAATGCGGCGAGAGACAACGCCAGGACGGCGGCGCGGGGGATCGGATCAACAGGCGAGGTCATGTCGACATTGTGGCCAGAGACGCGAGACGGCGTTGTCCCGACTCTACCGGCACCGGTTTTCGCACCACGCACCGAGGAACCTCGGGTGCGATTTCTTGAACCGCGGCGAGCGCATGTGCAACCCATTGCCGTGGAAGACGCGCTGCCCGCAAGGGCCGCCGAAGCCGAAGTCCGAGACCACCAAGGAAATCATCATGCTGAACGACCTCCTCAATTCGATCGCTTTCACGGTCATCGTCGCGATCGCGGCCGCGGCCGCCGCAGTCAGCCTTCAGACGGCCGATGTCCCGAACGTGGCGCGTTCGGCAGACGTTGGCACACCCGCAGCGGAGCCGTCCCAAGCCGTCGTCTTCGGTGCGGACGCCGCTGTCCCGGTTGCCGAGTTGCCCGTTGCGGTGGTGCAATTGCCCACGGTGGTGGTTGTCGGCCACCGCGAGCCGGCATCCGGGCCGACGTCGGTGGCTGCGGCGAACTGAGCGTTCGCCGGCGCCTGCGCGGTGAGCCAGGTCGAGAGCCGCCATCGCGCGGTTCTTGCAACGCGGCCGGCGACTGCCGAGATCACCCGAAGGGCCAGTGCCCCACAGAGCGCAGGGCCGCGTTGATCGGTCGTTGCATGCCATGGGCACACGGCCTTCCTCGCGCCTCGCCCCCGCGCCGCGAGGCACCGGCGCGTGCCCCCCATCGTGTTGATGGGCTCTAGTGCAGTCGGATCAAGCCGACCGTCTCTTTGGCCGGTGCTGCACCGGTTTGCCAAGCGTGCAGCTCGCGCTCGACATGGCGCAGGGCATCGACAAGGCAGTCGATGCGGCCGCTGTGCCATGCCTCGTGCGACATGGACAACTTCCGCTTCAGGCGGGACAAGCGATCCATCAATTGCTCTTGGTTCATCGCGGGCTCCTTGACGCAGAGGGCCCGGGGTGGCCCTTCAGCCATGAGTTGCAGCCAAGCCGCGCAAGGTTCAAGGAAAGATGGGGTGCCCGCCGTGTTCCTCCGGGCCCAACGCCTGCGTGAACGCTATTCAGCGGGTCGCTTGCTCGCCCATTCCTTCGCTGCCAGGTAGGGAGTCGTGCCTTGCATGCCGGGCCACACCTCACGGGCAGCCGAGACGGCGACCATCCGATCCAGACCGGGAAGCAGCTCGCGGACGACCGCGTTGACGAACTTGGTGATCCAGTCTTCGCGGCTGAGCGCTTCGTTTCTCTCCAGCGCCCTGAGTTCTTGCGGCATGCCCACTCCCGTTGAACTCTCATCGTAGCCCCGATGCGTTGATGATTGGCGCAGACCGAAGGGATCGAACCTCCGTCATCGGCCTCTGGGGCCGCCGATCTTCCATTGAACTAGGCCTGCGTGGGAGCAACGATATCGAGCATCCCTTGGTCACTCCATCCCATGGGTTAGGGCGCTCAAATAGGTGCCCGTGAATCGGGGGTTCTTTGATCGGACGTCGCTCGCAACAATGCGGCGAAGCATGGAGCATCGCGATGGACCTTGAGCAACTGACGGGGCGGTACATTCGTTTGAAGCAAGAGCTCGCGACCGCCTACGGTGCCGTGCCCTGGAACAGCGGGCGCATCGATCGATTGGCCAGAGATCTGGCATCGACCGAGTGCGAGATTGCTGCGCGGATTCATGCCCAGCATCGTTCCCCTGTCGATTCGCGCCTCGTGGCCTAGGGGCGCAGCAACGCGCGAGGCAGGTTTCGTTCGACACCTCGCCGGTGGGTAAAACAGAAGTCATCTTTCGCGCCGTCGCTCGCGAATCTGCGCGACGAAGGCCGCCACCGCGATAACCGTGATTGGTACGAAGCCGATCAGTGAGTGCCAGTTCATGATGTCGATTCCCCCTGAGCATGAGTTGCTGGCCGTGCGCAAAAGGTTCAATCGCAGCCAGCCGTAGCAGGCTCCTCGTCCTGCGCCACTGGCGTTACTCCGTCCACCACTCGTTCCGCTTCACGAACGTCGGCGCGGTGTTCTCCAGCTCCTTCAAGGTCGCAAGACTGGGAAACGTACTCGGAGTGGTGTCGTCGTCGTAGAAGGCCGCCGCCGCGCTCTTTGTCTGCGGCTTTTCATCGCCGATCAAGGCTCGAAGCGCCATGCCCAGCGGAATCAGTGCGACGATCAACGGGCAGAGGGAAATCAGCGTGTCCATGCCCTCCAGCTTCGTCTACGAGCGGCCACAACGCATCACTCCGAATGGGGGTACATCCCTAAGGCGTTGCCTCTACAACAAGAGCCTGCGCGCTCCTCTCGCGGGCCAATCCGGCACGGCCAACGACTCCCGCCTTGTGGGCACTGACGCCCGAGCGTTGCGCTTGACGCAGGGATTCGCCCTGCGCGATCGAGTGGTGCAACAAGCGAACGTAGAACGACAACAGTACGACGAAAACGCTTGCTGCAAGCATCAGGAGTCGTCGGTTGTTCATCACCGCGTTGATCCAACGTTCTCCTGTGCCCGCAGAGATCTTCATCGCGATAGTCACGTCGTCAGTTTTCACAGTGCTAGCGACGACGAATCAGCAGCCCCGCCAGCAAACCCAGAGAGGCCGCCAGCGTGGCTACTTGCCACGGTCTCTCGCGGATTCGCTGGTCGGCGAGCTTGACGACCGCGCGCCCGAGCTCGACGGCCGCGTCTGAAGTGGCCGAGACCTGCGATCCGACGCTTGCGAGCGTGGCCGCGGCGACCTCGGCCACGCCCTTGTCCTTCGCACCCGCCGTTGATGTGGGTTCCGCGTTGTTCGAACTCATGTGCAAACCTCCAAGCAATTGAGGACTCAGAGGCCGGGGTAGCGGTCGATACCGTAGTAGTCGTGAACCTGGCGGCCGTACTCGGTGGTGTATTCGGGGGCACGATCCTCGGCATAGTGAGGGGCCTTCTCCAGTCGCGCCTTGTCGAGCGGCACGATATAGCCTCCCATCGCCGTGTCGTACTTCAGGACGTCCCACGGCAACGGATAGCGATCGGTCCCCATGCCGAGAAATCCGCCGAACTCCAGCACCGCGTAGCGGACCGTTCCCGAGCGCTTGTCGATCATCAGGTCGTCGATCGAGCCGAGCTTGTCGCCGCCAGCGTTGTAGACCGCTGATCCTTCGACCCGGTCGGACGAGATGATGCTGTGGTCGTGTGTGGTGCTATCCATGGCGTGCTCCTAAATGTGGAATCTGACAACGGTGAGTCAGCGCGGAATTGCGCGACTCGCGTGCCCATTTATCGCTTCAGGAGCCGAGTGCGGCCATCAGATGCCCGGCCGCGCGGTTGTAGGAGAAATGGACCCTCGCGCACGCGCCTGCCCGTTGGGCCTGGCCAGGCCCGCAGCGATGCTTTGCGGTGCGATTCGAGGCGGCCTTCCTGTTTCGCCACAGACAAGGTTTGCCTTCGTCCTACATCGGACTGGCTCAATGTCCGCTCCATCACCCCCCAGCCGTCGGCGACGATTTGCGCTCCTCAAACCTCAGGAGAACGACATGGGTAAGTACTTTTTGGGCTGGCTGCTCGGCATTCCGGTCTTCGTTCTGGTCCTCGCGTACTTCTTCTTCCACTGACTGGCCTGAGCACTGGCCAGTCGACTCTCAACCCTCAAGGAGTCCCTTCATGCCCACCACACAGAGCAATGTGTCGTCGACCCGTCGCAAGTCCTCAGCGGCGCGGCCGCTGGACGCGATCGAGTTGCTGACCAACGACCACAAGAGCGTCAAGGCGCTTTTCGTTCGGTTCAACAAGCTGGCGAAATCGGACGCACCGGCGGGCGAACTTCAGGCGCTTGCCGATACCATCTGCGAGATGCTCAGCGTTCACGCGCAGATCGAGGAGGAGATCCTGTACCCCGCAGCGCGCGCCGTGCTTCCCGAAGAAAATCTCGTCGACGAAGCGACCGTCGAGCACGCGAGCGCGAAGGACTTGATCGCTCAGATCCGTTCGATGCGATCCACCGACGAACTGTTCGACGCAAAGGTCAAGGTACTTGGCGAGTACATCGACCATCACGTCAAGGAAGAGCAGGACGAGATGTTTCCCAAGCTCCGCCGTCGTCTCGATGTCAAGACGATCGGTGCCGAACTCCTCGCGCGCAAAGAGGAACTGATGGTGGGCTCCGCCTCAACGCACTAAGGGCTGGCTCGTGGCCGCCGGCGCGACTTCTCGGCGGCCTATCTGCGCTTCAAGCGCGGGCCGGCCGGGTCGCGCGGACGCTGACTATCACTTAGGCGCTGGCTTCAAACGGTCTTCAACCAATCCAGCGCCTTGGCATCGTCGGAATACGGGAAGTGTCTGACCTCGGCAGACGTGAAGTGCTTGCCAAGTGCTTCGGCAACGCCGGCGAAATGACTGTCCGTCACGACTGCGATTCGCTCGACCTTCTTGTGGTGCTCACGGACAAAGTGCATGTGTGCGGTGAAACCGCCGAAGCTCTCCCATCCAGGGAAGCCCTTCGCATGAACCAAGACGCCGTGGAGTTTGGTGTGATCGGAGAGATAGGCATCGACCACAACGCTGAGCCCGGCAAAGTCCTCTCTGCTCAGCGGCGATTGGGGCTTTAGCACCAGGATGCCTTCGGGCTTCAATATCGAGTAGTCGAGCATGTGATTCTCCATCGGCGTGTTCGCCACGGTACGCCATTGAGATTGACCGTTCGATCGGCGTGGCCGGCGGTTGCTTGCGCTCTTTCGCGCCGCGTTTCACGTGCGCCCAACGGGTCAATGTTGGTTGCAAGGCCGGTCCGTGAACAAGCGAGAGTCAATTTGCGGCATCATCAATCGTATCGTCCCACTTGCATCGGAGACCGCGTGAACATTCACCTCAGCCTGACGCCATTGATCTCACTTTTGGCAGGGATTCTCATCTTGGTGATGCCAAAGCTTCTGAACTTCATCGTGGCCGTCTACTTGATCTTGATCGGGCTCATCGGATTGTTCGGTTCGGGAGCCCTTCACCTGAAGTAGTCGCCAAGCCGCATGCGATTGGTTCACAATTGCCCAGAGACTTCTCGCAGACGGAGCGCGTGAGATTCCCTCGTCGCAGCGCGCGCCTCTGACTCTGCGATGCTCGATCAACACGGACCAATCGCAATGAACGCTCTGAATCTCGGGTCTGCACGGTTCTTGTCTGCACTGCTCGCATCGCTTGCAATGATTGTCAGCGCGGGAGCTCAGACGACCTCGCCCAACCAGACGCTGAAGTCCGCGACGAAGACGGCGGACGACATCCGCAGCATGACGGGAGCGAAGCCGGCCACGAAGGAGCTTCCGTCCGGCGACCCATGCAGCATCCTCCCGCGGGGGACGTGCACCACGATATAGAGGTCCGGCTTGATCAGACGAGCCCGGCGCACCACCTCCTCGATGTCCAGCTTGGCCCCCGAGATATTCGAGGCGTGTCCTGATCTACGAGGCTGACGATCTCGTCCACATCGACGCCGCCGGTCGCAGGGTTGCTTTGAGCGATGCGCAACTCCTTCCCGAGCCGCTCGGCGTACAGCGTCATCGCATCGAACGCGGAGGGGTGCTCAAGCACGGTCGTGACCAGGTTTTGCCCGGCGACGTTTTCGGCAATCGCGCGAACCATGTCGAACATGGCCCCTGATGCAGTCAACGAGGCGAACACGCTTCCACCCGTCGCATTCAAGATGATTCGAAGATCGGCCGCACCCCGAGCCTGCACGCCCTGGAAGATCGAGGGCCGTCGCATGATGGCGCTCGGCGTTGTCCGGGATCGCATCGACGTGCACAAAGCA
>JBDUAG010000180.1:0-7136 GCA_040004785.1 Burkholderiales bacterium
ACGGCCCCGAGAACCACGAACTCGCGCAGGACATCTACCGCGCGCTGCGCAAGCAGGGCCTGATCGCCGAGCGCACGATCGAGCAGTTCTACGACCCGGTGAAGGGCATGTTCCTGCCCGACCGCTACATCAAGGGCGAGTGCCCGAAGTGCGGGACCAAGGACCAGTACGGCGACAACTGCGAGAACTGCGGCGCCGTCTATTCCCCGACCGACCTGAAGAACCCAACCTCGGCGCTGAGTGGCGCGACGCCGGTGCTGAAGAGCAGCGACCACTATTTCTTCCAGCTCTCGTCACAGCGCTGCATCGACTTTCTGTCCGAGTGGACGACCACGCCCGGCCGCTTGCAGCCCGAGGTGCTGAACAAGATCAGGGAGTGGTTCGCCACCGACGAACAAGGTCACGTCGGCCTGAACGACTGGGACATCAGCCGCGACGCGCCCTACTTCGGCATCGAGATCCCCGACGCGCCGGGCAAGTATTTCTACGTCTGGCTGGACGCGCCGGTCGGCTACCTCGCGTCGCTGAAGAATCACTTCGGCAAGGTCGGCATCGACTTCGATGCGTTCATGGCCGACCCCGCCGTGGAGCAGATTCATTTCATCGGCAAGGACATCGTCACCTTCCACACGCTGTTCTGGCCGGCGATGCTGCATTTCAGCGGACGCAAGGTGCCGAGCAACATCTTCGTGCACGGCTTCCTGCAGGTCAGCGGCGAGAAGATGAGCAAGAGCCGTGGCACCGGCATCTCGCCGCTGAAGTACCTCGAACTCGGCATGAACGCCGAGTGGATGCGCTACTACATCGCGGCCAAGCTGAACGGCCATGTCGAGGACATCGACTTCAATCCGGACGACTTCATCGCGCGGGTCAACAGCGACCTGGTCGGCAAGTACATCAACATCGCGAGCCGCGCGGCAGGCTTCATCGCGAAGCGCTTCGGTGGGCGGCTCGGCGCGGTGTCTGCCGATGGCGTGGCCCTGCTGACGTTGCTGCGCGAGCAACGCGACGTGATCGCCGCGCTGTACGACACGCGCGAGTACGGCAAGGCCTTGCGTGAAACCATGGCCCTGGCTGATCGCGTCAACGAATACGTCGATGCGAACAAGCCCTGGGAGCTCGCGAAACAGGCCGGTGCCGATGCGCGTCTGCACGACGTGTGCACGACCTGCATCGAGGCTTTCCGCCTGCTGACGATCTACCTCAAGCCGGTGCTGCCGGTCTTGGCGACGCAGGTCGAGGCCTTCCTGAAGATTGGCGCGCTGAACTTCGCGGATGCGGCGACCACACTGGGCGCGCACACGATCGGCGAGTACAAGCACCTGATGCAACGCGTCGATGCGACGCAACTCGATGCGCTGCTCGCCCCACCCATCATCGAACTGCCGCCGCCCGGCGGCGAGGCCATCGCGCCCGAGATCAAGGTCGATGAGTTCGCGAAGATCGACCTGCGCATCGCGAAGATCCTCGAGTGCGCTCGCGTTGAAGGCTCGACCAAGCTGCTGCGGCTCACGCTCGATGTCGGCGAGGGCCTCGACCCGCAGGGGCGCCCACGCCATCGCAATGTGTTCAGCGGCATCGCGTCGGCCTACCAGCCTGAGCAGCTCGTCGGCAAGTTCACCGTGGTGGTCGCCAACCTCGCACCGCGCAAGATGAAGTTCGGCATCAGCGAAGGCATGGTGCTCGCCGCGTCGGACGCCGACGAAAAGGCCGACCCCGGCCTCTACATCCTCGAACCCTGGCCGGGCGCGAAGGCGGGCATGCGCGTGCGCTGATGGGCAGCATCACCGACGTCCGCGATTTCCCCGACCGCAGCTGGGCCGACGATGGTCCGACACGCGGCGTCGAGGCGCTCATCGAGGCCGGCGAGGTGCTGCGCTTCCCGTATTTGCCATTCGCGCTGTTCGAAACCGAGCTGCGCTTCCGCGACCCGCGCTGGGCCGACGGCAAGGCGAAGAACATCTCGCTGCGCTGGGGCGATGGGCCAACGCGCGGCGAGATGCGCGGCGCGGTCGGCAACCCGGCCGAACGCGCGGCGCTGAAGGCGATGATCACGCGCTACGCCGACCAGAGCGAGGCGTTCGCGCTGCGCCTGTTCCCGCACTACCGCGGCCAGCTGAAGCGCGGCAACACCTCGTTCCGCCCGGTCGATGTGGCCGGCCGCCAGACCAGCTGGCGCAAGGACGACACGCGCCTGCACATCGACGCCTTCCCGTCGAATCCGATGCACGGCACCCGACTGCTGCGCGTGTTCTGCAACGTCAACCCGGACGGACGGCCGCGCGAGTGGCGCGTTGGCGAGCCGTTCGAGGCGCATGCGAACCGCTACCTGCCGGCCATCAGGCGGCCGCTGGCCGGCTCGGCCTGGTTGCTCGAAAAGACCGGCATCACGAAGCGCCGCCGCACCGAGTACGACCACCTGATGCTGCAACTGCACGATCGCGCCAAGGCCGATGCCGCGTTCCAGAAGACCAGCCCGCAGGCGCGCGTCGATTTCGCGCCCGGCACGACCTGGGTCGTGTTCAGCGACCAGGTGCTGCACGCCGCGATGGGTGGCCAGCACATGATGGAACAGACCTTCTACCTCGATGTGGCGCACCAGCAGCGCCCGGAGGCTTCACCGCGCGGCACACTGGAGCGATTGCTCGGCCGCGAACTTCGCTAGGACGTGTTGGCACGATGGGATATCTCGACGACCTCAAACGCCAGGCCGATGAAGCCAAGGCGCTCCTTGCCACCGACACCGGCCAGCTCGATCGCAACGCGATGCTGGCCGACGTGGCCTGCAAGACGGCATCGAGCTACTTCAGCACGCTGGCCCAGCAACTCAACGTGTTGCAGCCACGCTCGAAGGTCACCTACCGGCTGGACAAGCGCAACGCGTTTGCGGATCTGCCACTGAGCGCGTTCCGCGCCGATGCGCGGCGCAAGAAATTGCGCGGCGCGGATGTGTTCGACCACGTCGCGCTGCGCTGGCAGCTGAAGAGCGGCACGCGGCTGTCGCTGGTGAAGAACTTCCTGCCCGACATCGAGCAGATCGAATCGCGGCTGAAGCGCAGCGGCGCGCAGTTCCACGCTGAGACCGTGCGCAATCCGGAGACCCGCAAGCTGCAGGAGATGCGCTACGACCTGGTCGCCGACTTCGAGGCCGCGATCAACATCACGCCCGACCACGACAACGCGCGGCTGCGCTTCGAGCTCGTCAACCTGGACGGCTTCGAGACCGTGACGGTCTCGTTGGCGGCGTTCGAGGTCGGCACCGCCCGCATGGACGAACTCGCGCGTTGGATCATGGGCGAACCGCACGGCTTCCTGACCGGCGGCCAGGGGTTGCGCCGCGTCGAAGCCTGAGTCAGCGGGAGTCAGTCCGGCGCGTAGCCCGCCTCGGCCAGCGACGCGACGATGCGCTCGCGGCTGGCCGCAGAGTCGACCTCGACATGGTGCGTGGGCAAATCGATCACGACGCGTGCCGCCGGATCGACCTGCTGGATCGCCTGCGTGACGGCGCTGGCGCAGTGGCCGCAGCTCATCGCGTTGATGGTGAGTTCGAGCATGGAGAGTCCCTTCGGAACGTGGTTCGGTCACATCGTCAATACACTCGGGCGCAGCTTGCCACAGCAGCCCGACCTACCCTATGACCCTCTCCACGACCTTGCCTGCTGACCCGGCCGCGCGCGCGCTGGCGATGCCGGTGTCGTTGCTGATCGACGGCATGACCTGCGCGGCGTGCGTCGGGCGGGTCGAGAAGGCACTGGCCAAGGTCGACGGCGTGGTGTCGGCACAGGTCAATCTCGCCACCGAGACCGCAAACATCCGCGTCGCCGGCGGCGCTGCAGCCACCGAGGCGCTGCTGGCAGCCGTCGCGAAGGCAGGCTACACCGCTCGTGTGCCCGTGGCGAACGCGCCGCAGGCGGAGCGGCCCGTTGCATCGTCGTGGCCGTTGATCGCCGCGGCGCTGCTTTCCGCGCCGCTGGTGCTGCCGATGCTCGCGGCGCTGTTCGGCCAGCACTGGATGCTGCCGGCCGCGCTGCAGTTCGCGCTCGCCACGCCGGTGCAGTTCGTGCTCGGCGCGCGCTTCTACACGGCCGCATGGAAGGCGTTGCGGGCCGGCGCCGGCAACATGGATCTGCTGGTCGCGCTTGGCACCTCGGCGGCCTACGGCCTGAGCGTGTTCGAGTGGCTGCACCAGCGCGGCGACCGCATGCCGCACCTGTATTTCGAGGCCTCCGCGGTCGTCATCACGCTGGTGCTGCTCGGCAAGTGGCTGGAGGCGCGCGCGAAGCGTCAGACCACCGACGCGCTGCACGCCCTGAACGCGCTGCAGCCGCAGACCGCCCGCGTGCGGCGCGGATCGGCCGAACTCAGCGTGCCGATCGCCGAGGTGCGCGCCGGCGATGTCGTCATCGTGCGGCCGGGCGAGCGCGTGCCGGTGGACGGACGCGTGCTCGAAGGTGCGAGCCACGTCGATGAATCGCTGATCACCGGCGAGAGTCTGCCGGTCGCGCGCCACCCCGGCGAGCGCGTCACCGGCGGCTCGATCAATGGCGAGGGCCTGCTTGCGGTCACGACGACCGCGGTCGGGGCCGAGTCGATGCTGGCGCGCATCGTCTCGATGGTCGAATCGGCGCAGGCCGAGAAGGCGCCGATCCAGCGCCTGGTGGACAAGGTCAGCGCGGTGTTCGTGCCGGTCGTGGTCGTGATCGCGCTGATCACCTGGCTCGGCTGGGGGCTTGCCGCGGGGCAATGGCAGCAGGGCCTGCTCAATGCCGTCGCGGTGCTGGTGATCGCCTGCCCCTGTGCGCTCGGCCTCGCCACGCCGACGGCGATCATGGTCGGCACCGGCGTGGCCGCGCGCCGCGGCATCCTGATCAAGGATGCGCAGGCGCTGGAGCTCGCGCACGGCGTCAGCGTGGTCGCGTTCGACAAGACCGGCACGCTCACCGAAGGCCGGCCGACGCTGGTCGCCGCGATCCCCGCGGCCGGCGAGCGCAGCGCGCTGCTCGCGGCAAGCGCTGCGGTGCAGGCCGGCAGCGAGCACCCGCTGGCGCGCGCGGTTCTGCAGGCCGCCACCGCCGAAGGAGTGACCGTGCCTGTGGCGCGTGCACTGCGCGCGATCCCCGGCCGCGGCATGGCCGCCACCGTGAACGGCCGCGAGCTGCGCCTCGGCAGCAGCCGCTACCTGCATGAACTCGGCGTCGACGGCACAGCGTGGGCCGAGCAGGCGCGCGCGCATGAAGTGGCCGGTCACAGCGTCTCGTGGCTGGCCGATGTCACCGAGCAACCGACGCTGCTGGGCCTGCTCGCGTTCGGCGACACGCTCAAGCCCGACGCGCGCGAGGCCGTCGCCGCGCTGCATGCGCTCGGCATCGCGACCGTGCTCGTCACCGGCGACAACCGCGGCAGCGCCGAGGCGATCGCACGTGCCGCGGGCATCCAGCAGGTCGAGGCCGAGGTACTGCCGCAGGACAAGGCCAGCTTCATCGCGCGCCTGAGGCGCAGCGGCGCGGTGGTGGCGATGGTGGGCGACGGCATCAACGACGCGCCGGCGCTCGCCGCCGCCGATGTCGGCATCGCGATGGCCACCGGCACCGACGTGGCGATGCAGGCCGCCGGCATCACGCTGATGCGCGGCCGGCCGGCACTGGTCGCCGACGCGATCGACGTCTCGCGCCGCACCGTCGCGAAGATCCGCCAGGGCCTCTTCTGGGCCTTCGTCTACAACCTCGTCGGCGTGCCGCTCGCGGCCTTCGGGCTGCTGAGCCCGGTGATCGCCGGCGCGATGATGGCGTTCAGCAGCGTCAGCGTGGTCGGCAACGCGCTGCTGCTGCGGCGCTGGGTCACTTCCCGAGGTGCGGTTCGTCCACCGTGACCGCGCTCGCCTTGACGCGGCCGTCGGCGTCGAAGGTCACCGAGAACAGCTTGCTTTCGGAGGTTTCGGCGAAGCGCCAGTCCCAGATTTCTTCGTTTTTCAGCGCGTAGCGCATCGTCTTGGCCGGCAGGCCGAGCAGGCGCCGCACCTGGGCCTTGTCCCAGCCGGGCTCGATCTTCGAGAAGTTCGCGGGCTTGAGCACCTGGCGCAGCGCGCTCATCTTGCCGTCGGCGCCGATCGTGATCATGTAGTTGACCTGGCCGGCAGGCTGGCGCGGGTACTCGAAGGTGCGCGCACCGTTCTCTTCGCCGTACACGGCCGCCGGCTCGCCGAACCTGGCGCGCACGTCGGCCTCGGTGGCAACGCCTTCTTCGAGCTCGCTGATGCGTTGCGGGTCGCACGCCGCGAGCAGGCCCGTCAACGCCAAACCGACCGCCAATACCGTGTGAGCAAACGTGCGCATGTCCATCCCCGTTAAAATGACCGATCAACCCGCTGAACGCGCTCTCGTGGCGCCCCACCCCATGCCGCTGTTCTGGAAAGCCTACACCTCTGATGTCACCTCGTTCATCGAGGAGCTGAAGGCCGCCAAGCCGACGCTCGAGGCCGAACAACGCCAGGGCCGGGCACTGCTGTGGGACAAGCGCATCGACCGCGACGCCCAAGCCGACTACAGCGACGCGCGCGTGCCCCAGCAGCCTTACGTCTATCAGACCGATCACTGAACGCACGATCCATCGTGAGCGATGACGTGATTCGCCGAGCGGGCCGCCGCGCCGGGCCGCCCCAAGCAAGGCCCGACCCTCTCGGAGGGTCGATCGCCGTACCCGACGATCGGGGTGCTCCGTAACATGAGCGATGACGTGATGGCACCCGAGGTGCCCGATGTCGTGGACAACGTGGCCGTGGCCCGCCTCTACGGCGAACCGCTGTTCACGATGCCGACCGACCTGTACATCCCGCCGGATGCGCTGGAGGTCTTTCTCGAAGCCTTCGAGGGCCCGCTCGACCTGCTGCTCTACCTGATCCGCAAGCAGAACTTCAACATCCTCGACATCCCGATGGCGAGCGTGACGCGCCAGTACCTGGCCTACGTCGAACAGATCCGCAAGACCAATCTCGAGCTCGCCAGCGAATACCTGCTGATGGCGGCGATGCTTATCGAGATCAAATCGCGCATGCTGCTGCCGCCGAAGAAGACGGCCGAGGGCGAGGAGCCCGAAGACCCGCGCGCCGAGCTCGTGCGCCGGCTGATCGAATACGAGCA
>JBDUAG010000181.1:0-7129 GCA_040004785.1 Burkholderiales bacterium
CCGAGGAACTGCAGCACGAAGGGCGTGGCCGGGTGGTCGTAGACCTCGTCGGGCGGACCATCCTGCTCGATGCGCCCCTGGTTCATCACGACCACGCGATCCGCGACCTCCATCGCCTCGTCCTGATCGTGGGTCACGAACACGCTGGTGATGTGCATCTCGTCGTGCAGCCGGCGCAACCAGCGACGCAACTCCTTGCGCACCTTCGCGTCGAGCGCACCGAACGGTTCGTCGAGCAGCAGCACCTTGGGTTCGACCGCCAGCGCACGCGCCAGCGCGATGCGCTGGCGCTGGCCGCCCGAGAGCTGGTGCGGGTAGCGGTCAGCGAGCCAGTCGAGCTGCACGAGCTTTAGCAGCTCCATCACCTTGGCGCTGATCTGCGCTTCGCTCGGTCGCGCGGCGGCATGGGAACCGGGCTTCGCCCGTTTGGGCCGCACGCGCAAGCCGAACGCGACGTTCTCGAAGATGCTCATGTGGCCGAACAGCGCGTAGTGCTGGAACACGAAGCCGACGTGGCGGTCGCGCACATCGTCAAATGTGGCGTCTTCTCCATGGAACAGCACCGAACCGGCGTCGGGTCGCTCGAGGCCCGCGATGATGCGCAGCAGCGAGGTCTTGCCCGAGCCCGAAGGGCCGAGCAACGCAACCAGCTCGCCGGACGGGATGTCCAGGTTCAGGTTGTCGCAGACGACGGTCTTGCCGAAGCGCTTGTTCAGGTTGCGTATTTCGATGCTCATCGCAGATTCCTCATTCGTTTCTTCCCGAAGCACTGCGCCTTTGTTTCTTGACCCGTTGCTCGACCGCGTACTTCAACACCAGCGTCACCAGGGCGAGCAGCGCCAGGAGCGACGCCACCGCAAAGGCCGCGGCGAACTGGTATTCGTTGTACAGAATCTCGATGTGCAGCGGCATCGTGTTGGTCTGGCCGCGGATGTGGCCCGAAACCACGCTGACCGCGCCGAATTCACCCATCGCCCGCGCGTTGCACAGGATCACGCCGTAGAGCAGCGCCCACTTCACGTTCGGCAGCGTCACGCGCCAGAACATCTGCCATCCAGAAGCACCGAGCACGCGCGCCGCTTCTTCCTGCTCCTGGCCCTGCGCCTGCATCAGCGGGATCAGTTCGCGCGCGATGAACGGGAAGGTCACGAACATCGTCGCCAGCACGATGCCCGGCACCGCGAAGATGACCTTCAGGTCGTGGTCGCGCAACGACGCGCCGAACCAGCCCTGCAGCCCGAAGATCAGCACGTAGATCAGGCCCGCGATCACCGGCGAGACCGAGAACGGCAGGTCGATCAGCGTCAACAGCACGTTCTTGCCGCGGAAGTCGAACTTGGCGATGCACCACGCGGCCGCCACGCCGAACACCAGATTCAGCGGCACCGAGATCGCCGCGGCGATCAGCGTCAGCCAGATCGCCGAGACCGCGTCAGGCTCGGTGATCGCGGCGAGGTACACGCCCCAGCCCTTCTTGAAAGCCTCGAAGAACACCGCGGCGAGCGGCACGAACAAGAAGAACGCGAGGAAGGCGAGTGCCAGGCCGATCAGGGTGCGGCGCACCCACGGCGGTTCGGCGGTGGCGGCGAGCGCGGTGCGCGGCGCAACGGGTCGGCGCGCGGATGGAGCGGCGTCCAGGGTGGCGGTCGTTGACATGACGGCTTTCAACGCCCCTGCCGCTGGCGCGTCCAGGCCTGCAGCAGGTTGATCGCGAGCAGCATGGCGAACGCAGCGACGAGCATGACCACGGCGATGGCGGTGGCACCGGCGTAGTCGTACTGCTCGAGCTTGGTGATGATCAACAGCGGCGTGATCTCGGAAATCATCGGCATGTTGCCGGCGATGAAGATCACCGAGCCGTACTCGCCCAGTGCACGCGCGAAGGCGAGCGCGAAGCCGGTCAGCAGCGCAGGCGTCAGCACCGGCAGGATCACGCGGGTGAAGGTCTGGGCCCGCGTGGCGCCGAGTGTGGCCGCGGCCTCTTCGAGTTCCTTCTGCAGGTCTTCGAGCACCGGCTGCACCGTGCGCACGACGAACGGCAGGCCGATGAAGGTCAGCGCCACGAACACGCCGAGCGGTGTGTACGAGACCTTGATGCCGACCAACGCGAGGTACTGACCGATCCAGCCGTTGGTCGCGTAGAGCGAGGTCAGCGCGATGCCGGCGACCGCCGTCGGCAGCGCGAAGGGCAGGTCCACGAGCGCGTCGACGAGGCGCTTGAACGAAAACTCGTAACGCACCAGCACCCACGCGACAATCAGCCCGAACAGCGAGTTCAGCAGCGCAGCCGCGAGCGAGGCGCCGAAGGTCAGCCGGTACGAGGCGACGACGCGCGGCGAGGTGACCGCGTCCCAGAACGCCGGCCAGGTCATCGTGAACGTCTTCAGGAACGCCGCCGACAGCGGGATCAGCACAATGAAGCCGAGGTACAGCAGCGTGAAACCGAGTGCCAGGTCGAAACCGGGCAGCACGCTGTGGCGCTTCAGCAGGGTGCGGGACAGGAACACGGCGCCCTACTTCTTCGTGTAGATCTGGTCGAACACCCCGCCGTCGGCGAAGTGTGTCTTCTGCGCCTTGGCCCAGCCGCCGAAGGTGTCGTCGATCGTGAACAGCTTGATCGTCGGGAAGCTCTTCGCGTACTTGGCGAGCACGGCCGGATCGGTCGGGCGGTAGAAGTTGCGCGCCGCGATGTCCTGGCCCTCGGGGCTGTAGAGGTACTCGAGGTAGGCGGTCGCGACCTCGCGCGTACCGCGCTTGTCGACCACCTTGTCGACCACCGCGACCGGCGGCTCGGCCAGGATGCTGATCGGCGGGTAGACGATGTCGAACTTGTCGGCGCCGAATTCCTTCAGCGACAGATAGGCTTCGTTCTCCCAGGCCAGCAGCACGTCGCCGACGCCGCGCTCGGCGAAGGTCACGGTCGAGCCGCGTGCGCCGGAGTCGAGCACCGGCACGTTCGCAAAGAGCTTCGCAATGAAGTCCTTCGCTTTCGCGTCGTTGCCGCCCGGCTGCTTCAGCGCGTAGCCGTACGCCGCCAGGTAGCCCCAGCGCGCGCCGCCCGAGGTCTTCGGGTTCGCGGTGATGACCGACACGCCCGGCTTGATCAGATCCGACCAGTCCTTGACCGCCTTGGGGTTGCCCTTGCGCACCAGGAAGATGTAGGTCGACGAGTACGGCGTGCTGTTGTGCTTCAGGCGCTTCTGCCAGTCGGGCGCGAGCAGCTTGGCACGCTCGGCAATCTCGTCGATGTCGTAGGCGAGCGCCAGCGTGACGACGTCGCTGTCGATGCCATCGATCACCGAACGGGCCTGCTTGCCGGAGCCGCCGTGCGACTGCTTGACGCTCACGTTGTCGCCGGTCTTGGTCTTCCAATATTTCGCGAACGCGGCGTTGTAGTCCTGGTAGAGCTCGCGGGTCGGGTCGTACGACACGTTGAGCAGCGTGATGTCCTTGGCGGCCGCCAGGCCGGCCGCGGCCACCAGTGCGAGCGTGGCCGCGGTGCGGAAAAAGGTCCGAGCCGTCGTCATGGAGTGAATGTCCTTGGTGAGTCTGTGCGAGCCGGTCAGGCGACCGTCTGCAACATCGTAAGGAGCCCACCCCAATCGAGGAACGAATCAAACCACCGATTGATATGCGTAAAACGTGCTTGAGCGTCTCGCGGCCTCAGACAGCCCAGCGCCATTGGCTGGCCCGCACGACACGAGGGGCCGGTGTGACGACCTCGTCGCCCGGCTTGCTCAGCACGCGTTGCAGCACGCGGTCCTCGATCGCGTCAAAGGCGGCTCCACGCACCCGTGGGCGGGCCAGCGGCACCCGTTCGTCGAGCGCGATGCGGTGGTCCTCGATCAGCACGACGCGGTCGGCCAGGGCCACCGCTTCCGTCACGTCGTGGGTGACCAGCAAGGCCGTGAAGCCGTGGCGTTGCCACAGGCGTTCGATCAGGCCGTGCATCTCGATGCGGGTCAGCGCATCGAGTGCGCCGAGCGGCTCGTCGAGCAGCAGCAGGCGCGGCGTGTGCACGAGGGCACGCGCCAGCGCCACCCGCTGGCGCTGGCCGCCGGAGAGCACGGCAGGCCAGTCCTTGGCACGATCGGACAAGCCGACCTGCGCGAGCGCCTCGCGGGCGCGCTCTTGCACATCGGGGCCGTCGAGGCCCAACGCCACGTTGTCGAGTACGCGCTTCCAGGGCAGCAGGCGCGCGTCCTGGAACATGATGCGAATGTCGGCCTGGTGGCTGGCGCGCGCGTCGCCATCGAGCGTGATCGCGCCCTTGTCCGCAGCCTCCAGGCCGGCCAGCAGGCGCAGCAGCGTGCTCTTGCCGCAACCGCTGCGGCCGACGATCGCGACAAACTCGCCGGGAGCGATCGCGAGGTCGACGTCGTTCAACACGTCGCGCGCACCGTAGCGCTTGCTCAGGGCCCGCGCATCGACGGCCGAACCGCCGCGCGGCCGTTGGGCCGGTGCCGCACGGTGCTCGACCGAGGCCTCGCGATGAATGAAGCCGGATGGCGCGTGCACGGCCAGCGCCTGCAGTTCGAGATCGAGGTGGTTCATGGCGTGCTCAGGTGCGGGCGTCGGGTTGATAGCCGGGGTGCCAGCGCAGCCACCAGCGCTCCAGCGACTTGGCGAGCACGTCGGCGAGCTTGCCGAGCAGCGCGTACAGCAGGATGCCGACCAGCACCACGTCGGTCTGCAGGAACTCGCGCGCGTTCATCGTCATGTAGCCGATGCCGGCCTGCGCCGAGATCGTCTCGGCGACGATCAGGATCACCCACATCAGCCCGAGCGAGAAGCGCACGCCGACCAAAATCGACGGCAGCGCGCCCGGCAGGATCACGTGGCGGTACAGCGGCCAGCCCGCCAGGCCGTAACTGCGCGCCATCTCGATCAGGCCCTTGTCGACCGCGCGGATGCCGTGGAAGGTGTTGATGTAGATCGGGAAGAACACGCCGGTCGCGACCAGGAACAGCTTGGCCGATTCGTCGATGCCGAACCACAGGATCACCAGCGGGATCAGCGCCAGCGCCGGGATGTTGCGGATCATCTGCAGCGTCGAGTCGAGCAGTGTCTCCGCAGCACGGAAGGTGCCGGTCAACAGCCCGAGCAACAGGCCGAGCCCGCCGCCGATGCCGAAGCCGACCAGCGCGCGCCAGGTGCTGGTCGCGACATGCTTGGCAATCTCGCCGGACAGTGTCAGCGTCCAGAACGCCTTCAGCACGGCCCAGGGCTCGGGCAGCACACGGGTCGACAACCAGCCGGCCTGCGAGGCGATCTGCCAGCTCGCCAGCACGACGACAGGAAACAGCCAAGGCAGCACGCGTTGCGCGCCAACGCTGCGCGACCAGTGGGCCGCCGAGGCCGCCGGTCGCGCGCTCATGCTCTCGCCACCTCGGCGGCCTTCGGCGCATAACTGTTCGCCACGATTTCGCCGAACGGCCCGGTCAGCGTGCGCCCCGGCAACTTGGCCTGCACGTCCAGCGGCAGCAGCGGGAACACGAGTTCGGCGAAACGATGCGCTTCTTCCAGATGCGGGTAGCCGGAGAGGATGAAGTAGTCGAGGCCGAGCGCGGCGTACTCCTTGATCCGAGCGGCGACCTGCTCGGGGTTGCCGACCAGCGCGGTGCCGGCGCCGCCACGCACCAGGCCGACGCCCGCCCAGAGATTCGGCGCAACTTCGAGCCCGGCGCGGATGTCGTTCTTGTCGAACTTCCCCTTGTTGAGTTCGGCCATGCGGCGCTGGCCGACCGAATCCATCCCGGTGAGCTTCTTCTGCGCGGCGCTGACCGTCGCCTCGACGAGCTGCGACACCAACTCGGACGCGGCGCGCCAGGCTTCGTCCTCGGTCTCGCGCACGATCACGTGCAGCCGGATGCCGTAGCTCAAGGTGCGACCATGCTTGGCAGCGCGGCGGCGCACGTCGGCAAGCTTCTCGGCGACCGCGGCCGGCGGCTCACCCCAGGTCAGGTAGGTATCGAGCTGCTCGGCGCAGAGTTCATGCGCTTCCTCGGACGAGCCCCCGAAAAACATCGGCGGGTAGGGGTTCTGCAGCGGCGGGTACAGCAGTTTGGCGCCCTTCACGCTCAGGTGCTCGCCCTGGTGGTCGAAGGTCGACCCGTCGTGGCTGCGCCGCAGCGTCTCGCGGTAGATCGTCAGGAACTCGCGCGAGAGTTCGTAGCGCTTGCCGTGTTCGAGGAACAAGCCGTCGCCGGCCAGCTCCTCGGCATCGCCGCCGGTCACCAGGTTCACCAGCAGGCGCCCGCCGGAGAGGCGGTCGAAGGTCGAGGCCATGCGGGCCGACTGCACCGGCTGCACCAGGCCCGGCCGCAACGCGACCAGGAACTTGAGCCGCGTCGTGGCTTCGATCAGGCTCGCCGCGACGATCCACGAGTCTTCGCAGGATCGGCCGGTCGGCAGCAGCACGCCTTCGTAGCCGAGGCTGTCGGCCGCGATCGCGATCTGCTTGAAATAGTCGAACGTGGCGGCGCGGGCGCCCTTGCTCGAACCGAGGTAGCGCGAGTCACCGTGCGTCGGGATGAACCAGAAGACCTTCACTGCGTCGCCACTTTCGTCGCAGGCTTGATCGCATCGGCGATGCGCACGGTCTTCGGGATCAGCTTCAGCTCGAAGAACACGTCGGCGATCCGCTGTTGTTCGGCGGCGATGGCGTCGGTCACCGGCGCGACACCGAACTGGTTGCGTCGGAGCGCCGACTCGACGATATCCGCGTCCAGCCCCTGGATGGGCGCGATGATGGCCGCGGCCTGCTTCAGGTTGGACTTGATCCATCGCCCCTGCTCGACCGAGTCTTCGAACAGGGGCTTGATGACGTCCGGCCGGCGCTCGGCGAAGCGGCGCTCGCTCAGGTAGTACTGGTAGTTGTTGGCCACGCCACCGCGCCCATCGGCGAGCTGGCGCACGCCAAGCTGCTTCTCGGCTGCAGACAGGAAGGGATCCCAGATCGCCCAGGCGTCGACCGCACCCTTCTCGAACGCCGCGCGCGCATCGGCGGGCGCGAGGAACACGGGCTGAATATCGGTGTAGTTGAGGCCGGCCTTTTCGAGCGCGCGCACCAGCAGGTAGTGCACGTTCGAGCCCTTGTTCAGCACGACCTTCTTGCCCTTCAGGTCGG
>JBDUAG010000182.1:0-7127 GCA_040004785.1 Burkholderiales bacterium
TCACGTCCAAGGTCGAAGGCATCACGCACCCGTACCTGAACGTGGGCCGCATCGAGGGCGGCACGAACACCAACGTCGTGCCCGGCAAGGTCGTGCTCAAGCTTGACCGCCGCATGATCCCGGAAGAGAGCCCGACCGAGGTCGAGGCGACGATCCGGAAGGTGATCGCCGACGCCGCAGCAAGCTGCCCCGGCATCACGATCGAGATCAAGCGCCTGCTGCTTGCCAACTCGATGCAGCCGCTGGCCGGCAACAAGCCGCTCGTCGATGCGCTGCAAAAGCACGGCAAAGCGGTGTTCGGCGAACCGATTCCGACCTCCGGCACGCCGCTCTACACCGATGTGCGCCTGTACTGCGAGCAGGGCATCCCGGCGGCGATCTACGGCGCCGGGCCGCGCACGGTGTTCGAGTCGAACGCCAAGCGCGCCGACGAACACCTCGTGCTCGAAGACCTGCGGCGCGCCACCAAGGTCGTCGCCCGCTCGCTGTTTGACCTGCTGCAGAAAGATTGAACCGCCACGCCACTTGCTGCAACCCATGAGGGACAGTGCACCGCCGGCCCGAGCGGTGGCGCGCTGACGCACGTTGTTCGATGCTGCAGGCTCAGGCAGGGCGGAGATATATTTCACCGTCGCCGCTGCCGGCTGCCGCACGAACAACGAACGGATTGCCAATGAACAACGAACAGGTTGCTGCATTGCTGGCGCGGATCGCCAAGGAGGATCAAGGCGCGTTCCGTGAGCTGTACAAGGCGTTCAGCCGGCGGGTTTTTGCCTACCTGCTGAACATGGTCAACGATCACGCTCGGGCCGAGGAAATTCTGGTGGATACCATGCACGAAGTCTGGCGCTTTCCGGCGCGCTTTCGGGGCGAGGCACAGTTCGGCACCTGGCTGATCGGCATCGCCCGCAACAAGGCCTTGATGGCTTACCGCGCGCGGCGCCCGGACGAAATCCACGACGATCTCGACGACATCGCCGAGACCGCGCCGGCCGACACGCCGGACGGCTTCCAGCAGCTGGCCGAGAAGCAGCGCAGCGAAGGCGTGCAGCAATGCATGGGCAAGCTCTCCGACGAACACCGCGAGTGCATGCACCTGGTCTTCTTCGACGGCCTCTCGATCGCCGAAGTCGCCGACGTACAGGGCTGCCCCGAAGGCACCGTCAAGACCCGCCTCTTCCACGCCCGGCAGAAGATCAAGAACTGCCTGAAGCTCTTGCTCGGGCGCGAAGGCACCATGATGAAGGGAGCACCGGCATGAGCGCCGATCGCTTCAACGAGCTGCTGCCGTGGTACGTCAACGACACGATCAGCGACGAGGATCGGGCCTGGGTCGATGCGCATATGAGCTCCAACCCCGATGCGCGGGCCGAGCTGGCCTTTTACCAGTCGCTGCAGACCCGCATGCGCGACAACGCGCCGGCGGTGCCGGCCACCATCGGCCTGGCCCGGACGATGCAGCTGATCCGCGGCGACCAGCCAAGCTTCAGCGAGCGCGTGACGGCGTTCTTCGCCGGCTTCGGCCTGCGGCCGACGGCGGCCTTCGCCGGGCTGGCGGTGGTCGCGGTGCAAGCGGGCTTCATCTTCACGCTGCTGAATGAACCCAAGGACGACACCGACGGGATCCGCGCCAAGGGCACCGTCCTGGTCACCGAAGCACCGTTGCTGAAACTGAACTTCGCGCCCGACGCGAAGGAAGCGGACATCCGGCTGCTGCTGATGTCGGTGCACGGCGACCTGGTCGCGGGGCCGGGCCAGTTGGGCGACTACTACGTGCGGGTCCCGACGGGCACCGAGAGCGCCAGCCTGGGCGCGCTGAAGGCCAATCCGATCGTGCAGGCCGCCGCATCGGCACCGGGCGTGCCGCCGCGCGAGTGAGGACAGCGTGACCCACCCGCCACCCACCCTCGCTCGCCGGCGCGTGCTGCGCTGGCTGGGTGCCGGCGCCGCGTCCTGCGCGTTGCCCTTTGCGGCGCGCGCTGCGCTGCCAACCGGCTCCGGCGAGAAGATCGCGCTCATCATCGGCAACGGCGCGTACCCCTCGGCGCCGCTGCGCAACCCGGTCGGCGACGCGCGCGCGGTCGCCGACGTGGTGCGCCAGCTCGGCTATACCGTCACCCTGCGCGAGAACACCCCGCTGCGCGAGCTGGTCGAGGTGGCGCGCGATTTCTCGATTCGCGCCGCGGCCAGCAGCGTGCGGCTGGTGTTCTATGCCGGCCACGGCGTGCAGGCCAAGGGCCGCAACTACCTGCTGCCGGTGGATGCCGATCCGCGCAGCGAAGACGACGTCGCGAAGCAGAGCCTGGACGTGGGCGGTTTCGTCGATCGCCTGAGCGCGCTGCAGCAAGGCACCAACATCGTCGTGCTCGATGCATGCCGCGTGAACCCGTTCGCCGGCGGCGTGATCGTCGGCCCCGATGGGCGGCGCCTGAAGTTCCGCGGCAGCACACCCACCGGGCTGGCCGCGCTGGACGCGCCCGTAGGCACGCTGGTGGCCTTTTCGACCGCGCCCAACGGCGTCGCGTTGGACGGCCCGAGCGGGCAGCACAGCGTCTATGCCAAGCACCTGCTGACCCACCTCGCCACACCCGGCCTGCCGATCGAGCAACTGTTCAAGAAGATCCGCATCGGCGTGGCCGAGGACACGCAGCGCGTGCAGGTGCCGTGGGAGTCTTCGAGCCTGACCTCGGAGTTCTGCTTCAAGAGCACGGCACAGGGGGTTTGCCGAAGCTGAGAGGGCGCGCCGCAACTGCGCCTAGATCAGTGGCGAAACGGACTCTCCGGGAGGGAGTCTTGACGACGCCCGCGTCGGTCCGGTTCGGCGAGACAACGGGAGTCGCTCTCGCAACCTGAGGAACGGTTGTTCCACCGAGTAGTGCAGTACCGCGCCCGCCGCGACGGCTGGAACGCCATAGGCCACGAAGGCAGCAAACCCTCGGCCAGCAAGCTGTTCGCCCCATTGGGCCTGGACGACGTGATAGACCGCCTTGTGAACCAGGTAGAGGCTGTACGAAACTGCCGCCAACCACCCGACGCCGGGAACGCGCCAGCGGCCGACCAGGCTATCCCGGCCGGCGCCGGCGAATACCAGCAGGCCCATCCCGACGGACAGCACCGGCCAGCCAATGGCATTGCCCAACAGACCGACGCGATCGCGAAACAGCCAAAACGCCAGCGCCATCACCGCCAGGCCCACCATCAAAGAGATGTTCGCGTGACGCCGAGCGTTCACCCATGCCTGCGGGCGCAGGACCTTCCACGCGGCCAACACGACGCCGATGAGCAGATCGTCGAGTCGATTCCAGGTCGGATAGTAGATGTCCTCGACGAACCAGTTGCGCTCCAGCGTCGGATCAAGGGCCATGTCGTGCAGCCACGTCATGCTGCGCGACGTGACCCCGGCCAGCACCAGAAACACGCACAGCGCAATGAACTTCCACCGGGCCGGACGGCGCAGAAGCCAAGTGGCCAGCAACGGGAACAACAGGTAGAAGTGCTCTTCCACGCACAACGACCAGGCATGCGAGAAGGCCGTGCTTCTCAGATAGTCGATGCTCAAGTTCAGCACGAAGGTGGCGAACTTCCAACCGGGTTCCATCCCGGGTGCCTCACGGAGGCCTGGCCAGAGCAGATACAACAGCAGAACTGCCCAGTACGCTGGCAGCGTACGCAATGCACGGCGAAGGTAGTAGTCGCGGAATGACAGCCGCCCTCCATCCATGAGTGACTTCAGCACCGGCACCCCGATCAGGAAGCCGCTGAGTACGAAGAACAGATCCACGCCCATCCAACCGTAGCGCGACAACCATGCCCAACTCGGGCCAAGGCCGCCAACCACGAATGAATGAAACAGCATCACCCAGACGATGGCGATGCTGCGCAGCAGGTCGAGGCCATACAAGCGATCACCATCAGATTTCATCAGATCCATTCATCTCTGAGTTGCGGTGCACGGCCATTTTCGGGCCCGACGCGCCTCGGTGGTCGTGCCCATCGAGAGCCGCTCAAACCCATCAGGCGTGGTCGGCGATGAACGCGAGCAACTCCTGCGCAAACCGCCCCGGCTCGGTGAAGTGCGGCGAGTGGCCCGCACGCGCGTAGCGGCTCACCGTGCAGTGCGGCACCACTTTGCGATACCAGGCGTCGAGCGGCACGCCCTTGTAGTGCGCGCTCTGCTCGCCCAACACCACCATCAGCGGCGCGTCCATGCGCCTCAGCGATTGGCGGAAATCGGCCGCGGCGAGCGACTCGGCGAGATCGAGCAAGGGTTGCACGTCGCGCGCGCGCAGCCAGCGGCGCAGTGCGCGACCGGCCCAGGCGTCGGCCGCCAGTCTGTGGTGCCACCAGTGCGGTGCGCCGGCCTCCATCTGCTGCATCACGGCTTCGGCGGGATCCTGGCGCGCGTTGGCAATCAGTCCCTGCAGCATCGCGGCGCTGCAGCCACCGAACAGGCCCAGGCGCCATTCGTCGTCGGTGGTCGGGCGCGGCGACTGATCGACGAGCACGGCGCCCGCGACGCGCGCCGTGCCGTGGTCGCGCAGGTACTGCATGATCGTCAGCGCGCCCATCGAATGGCCCACGAGCATCGCCCGCGCGAGGCCGAAATGATCCAGCAGGTTTTGCAGATCCTGCGCCAACCGCGCCAGCGACACGTCGCTGGCCACCGGCCGGCACAACCCGTGGCCGCGCGCGTCCCATGCGAACACGCAGTGCCGGCGAGCGAGCCGGCGCGCCACCGGCATCCAGTGGCGATGCGAGCAGCCGAGGCCGTGCACGAGCAGCACCGGTGGGCCGTCGCCGACGATGCGCACGGGAATCGATTGCCCGTCGCTGGCCACGAAATGCTCGAGCTCCGAAGCACCACGCGAGTGGCCGCCGAGCAGCCCGAGGTTGCGCGCGGCACGCCACAACCCGGCCAGGCCGGCAAGGCGCGAACGCGGGGGTGGCGGCTCGGACGGGCCGGAGGAATCCATGGACGGAAAAAACTTGAACCGTTTGCGAAATGCCTGCAACCCATGATCGGATGGCAAGCGATTCTGCCCCGCCACCAGGCAACTGAAACTCTCACCACTCAACATTCGGAGCAAACATCATGCAAGCACTCATCAAGACCGTCCTCGTCGCCACCCTCGGCCTGTCGGCCATCGGCGCCTTCGCCGGCGAAATCTCCAACACCGACATCTACGCAGACCGTGCCGAAAACCAGGCGACCGCCAAGGACGCCAAGGCCTTCCAGCACATCGGCGTCACCTTCGGCAGCGGCAAGATCCTGAATTCCGTCGTCGATGCCGGCAACGCCAAGAACCACGCCTGGGGCGAGAACAGCACGGCGCACCAGGACATCGGCCGCGCCTCGGCCGGCGGCACGCTGGACAACGTCAAGGTCTACGCCCACAACGCGCACAACGACGCCTACGCCAAGGACAGCGTCGCCGAACAGCGCATCGGCACGGTGCGCAACGGCACGATGAAGGACGTGACGATCCACGCGACCAACGCCCGCAACCAGGCCACCAACGAAGGCGCGCGTGCCACCCAGGAAATCGGCTCGGTGACGAACGGCACGATGAAGAACGTCAACATCTACGCCGACAACGCCTACAACCTGGCCAGCGGCAAGAACTCGGTCGCCGAGCAGAAGATCGGCGTGGTGAACTGATTCACCACTTCCCCGAACCGGCCGCCGCGCGCATCACTGCCGCGGCGGCTTTTTCTTTGGCTCGATTTGGGGGCGCCGATTCTTTGAACCGATCGGGCCGCCGACGCAACCCATGAGTTGAACGGGCTCGCCCGAACCCCCTAACCAGCCTCTACCCACCCCCTCCCGAGGAGCGCATGATGAAAGACATCCTGATCAAGACCCTGCTGCTGACCGCCGTGCTGGTCACCCAGACTGCACTCGCCGCCGGCACATTCGGCGACTACGACGTCGATCCGCGTTTCCGCGCCAAGATCATGAAGGAGAAGGCCAAGCAGAACCAGTTGCAAGCCAACAATTTCAACTTCACGAACGGCAACGGCGCGGACAGCGCGCAGTGCGGCAGCCAGAACATCGGCAACGTCGACACCGGCGGCAAGATCGGCACCGCACCGCGCGAGGTGTTCGTGTTCGCGCCGAACGCGATCAACCTCGTTCCCACCGGCGGCTGCAAGTGAACCAACGAAGGAAGCGAAGCACCATGAACGCCCCGAAGCCCTCGATGTTGAAGCGCCTGAGCCTGGCCCTCGCCATGGCCGGCAGCCTGGCCGGCTGCGCCAGCCAGCTCGACGTGACGAAGAAGACCGTCGACGACACCCAGACCATCAAGCAGGGGACGCAAGCGCCCCCGTTTCGCTCGATCACGGGCTTCTCTTCCGCATTGCGCTGCATGGACAACCTGATGATCGACTACGGCGTGCGCGACGTCAGCATGCTCGTCGAAGACATCGTCGACCAGACCAAGAAGGTCAACGCCGGCACGCGCGACATGCTGATCAGCGCGGTCTCCGACATGACGCGCCGCAGCCGTTCCATCCGCGTGGTGGCGTTCGGTCGTGACGCCACCAACGTCATCAGCTTCCTGGCCTCGGCGCAGCGCCAGAGCGCCTACGAGGTGACGCCGCAGTTCGACATCAAGGGCTCGGTCTCGCAGTTCGACGAGAACGTGATCCGCAACCAGAAGGACGCAGGCCTGAGCATCCAGCCCTTCCTCAACCTGGGCGTCTCGCGCGACGCCGCCACGTCGATCCTCGGCCTGGACCTGAGCGTGCTGACCACCGACGACATGTCGATCCTGGCCGGCGTCACCTCGCGCAACTCGGTCGTGATCCTGAAGCAGGGGCGCGGCAACGACGCCGACGCCGCGTACCACAAGTTCGGCGTCAGCTTCAGCATGAGCCTGAGCAAGTCCGAAGGGCAGGCGCAGGCGCTGCGCGGCCTGGTCGAGCTGGCGGTGATCGAGCTGATGGGCAAGCTGACGAAGACGCCGTACTGGAGCTGCCTGGGGGCCGACCCGAAGGGCAGCGAAGAGATTCGCGCCGAGATGTCGGACTGGTACTACGCGATGGCGGCGAGCCGGGTCGAGCTGATCGGCTACTTCCAGAACCAGCTGCGCCGCCGTGGCTTCTACGACGGCCCGATCGACGGC
>JBDUAG010000183.1:0-7106 GCA_040004785.1 Burkholderiales bacterium
ACAGCGAATGCGTGTGCGCGGCCGAGACGACCTCGGGCCGCGCCTCGTGGATCGCGGCATGGATCGCGAATGCCGCGCGGTTCAGCGGACCGTCGCCGATCGCGATCTCGCCTCGCGAGTTGACCAGCAGCAGGTCGGAGACGCGGATGCGCGAGAAGTGCAGGCCGAACGGGTTGACCCAGAAGTGATCGAGCAGCTCCGGGTCGCGCGCGGTGATGTGGCCGGCCAGGCCCTGGTCGAAGCCGTAGCGCGCGAACAGGCGGAAGGCACCCGCCAGACGCTCCTGGCGATGGCGGCGTTCGGCGGCGATGCTGCGCGGGGCCACGGGTTCGTCGAACCAGTCCTTGCGCTGCGGGCGGGGGTTCAGGCTCAGGCCCGAACGGGTGGTGAAGGGCAGGGGATGGACGGCGCTCATCATGCGGCCCGCTTCTGTGGCTGCGCCAGGCGTTGCGCGACCAGCGCGCGCGTGCGCGGGATCAGCGCGCGGCCGCAATCGAGCGCATCCTCGATCGGATCGAAGCCGCGGATCAGGAAGGTCGTGACGCCGAGCGCGTGGTAGTCGAGAAACGCCTCCGCAACCTGCTCGGGCGTGCCCACCAGCGCGGTGCTGTTCGAGCGGCCGCCGGTCTCCTGCGCGATCGCGGTCCACAGGCGCTTGTCGACGCGCGTGCCCTTGCTCGCGGTGGCCAGCAGGCGCTGTGCGCCCACGCTCTGCTGCGGCCCGCCGCGGGCGTAGCCAGCCTGCACACGCAGGCGCTTCGTCTCGTCGAGGATGCGCTCGGCGCGCGCCCAGGCCGCGTCTTCGGTCGCGCCGAGGATAGGGCGGAACGAGACCGAGAAGCGCACCTCGCGGCCGTGCTTCGCCGCCTCGTTGCGCACGCGCGCCGTCAGCTCGGCAACCTGGTCGAGCGACTCGCCCCACAGCGCGTACACGTCGGCATGCTTGCCGGCGACCGGAATCGCGGCCTCGGAGGCGCCGCCGAAGTAGATCGGCACGTGCGGTCGCTGCAGCGGCTTGACCTCGGAGAAGCCGTTCTCGAAGCGGTAGTGCCTGCCCTCGTGGTCGAAGGGTTCGTCGCTGGTCCAGACACGGCGCAAGATGGTCAGGTATTCATCGGTGCGCTCGTAGCGCTGATCGTGGCTCAGGTAGTCGCCGTCGCGCTTCTGCTCGTCGTCGGAGCCGCCAGAGATGAAGTGGACGCCCAGCCGCCCGCCACTGAACTGGTCGAGCGACGCGATCTGCCGCGCCGCCAGCGTCGGCGAGGTGAAGCCCGGCCGGTGCGCGAGCATGAAGTGGATCTTCTCGGTGTGCGCCGCCGCGTAGGCGATCGTCAGCGTCGCGCTCGGGCCGGTCGAGTGGTGCGGCACCAGCACGCGGTCGAAGCCGGCCTGCTCGTGGGCCTGGGCGAAGGCGCGCACGTAGTCGCGGTCGATCGCCGGGCCCGAGGCCGCGTGCGTCTCCGACACCTTCTGGGTCTGGATCATGCCGATGAATTCGATGCTCATGCCGTGTGCTCCGTCTGAAAGGAGTGCGGAAGTTACGGCGCCCACGGCGCATCGACAAATAATCAAATCGAGTTTGCATGCGCGATTTGCGTCATTCACGCGGCGCGGGGGCGGCGCTACGCTGCGGCTCGTTCAAGGAATCCGGATGAGTCCACATTCATTGGCCAGCGACGTTCGTCGCCTGCCCGTTCCCCACCTCGCTGCGCGGCCCGATCAACTCGATGCGGTGTTGCGCGAACTGACGCGGCGTTTCGCGCAAGGCGCGGCCGCGCACGATCGCGACGCGAGCTTTCCGTTCGACAACTTCGCAGCGTTGCATCAGCACGGCCTGATCGCTGCGGTGGTGCCGGTCGCGGCGGGTGGCGGTGGTGCGTCGCTCGCGACCGCACGCCGCATCGTCGCGGCCGTGGCGCGCGGCGAGCCCTCGACCGCGCTGGTGCTGACCATGACCTACCTGATGCACCGCGGGATCGCGCGCGCTGATTCGAACAACGCGTCGCGCTGGAGCCCGCAGCTGCGCGACGCGTTGTTCGCGTCGGCGGTGGCGGACGGTGCGCTCGCGAACTCGCTGCGCGTCGAGCCGGCGCTGGGCTCGCCGGCGCGCGGTGGTCTGCCCGAGACCGTGGCGCGTCGCGTCGGCGACGCTTGGCGCTTGTCGGACCACAAGCTCTACACGACCGGCATCCCTGCGTTGCGCTGGCTCGCCGTGTGGGCACGCACCGACGAGCCCGAGCCGCGCGTCGGCGTGTTCCTGGTCGCGCGCGAGTCACCCGGCATCCGTGTCATCGAGAGCTGGGACCACCTCGGCCTGCGCGCCAGCGGCAGCCACGAAGTCGTGTTCGACGATGTCGAGTTGCCGTGGGCCCATGCGGTGGACGTGCGCCCTGCGGCCCAGTGGGCGGCCGGCCCGGACGCCGATCAGTACGCGTGGATGATCGTGCTGCTGGGCGCGCTGTACGACGGCGTCGCACGCGCCGCGCACAGCTGGCTGTTGCGCTTCGTGAGCGAGCGTGCACCGGGCAGCCTGGGCGCGCCGCTCTCCAGCGTGCCGCGCGTGCAGCAGACGGTCGGCGAAATCGCGGCGCTGCTGTGGTCCAACGACGCGCTGCTGACCGGCCTGGTGCAAACCACCGATGCCGGCACGCCGCCGTCGGCCACCGAGAGCGGCCTCGTGAAATACAACGTGACCGGCAACGCGATCCGCGTCGTCGACCTCGCGTTGCAGCTCAGCGGCAACCACGGGCTGTCGCGCGGCAACCCGCTGGAGCGCCACCATCGCGACGTGCTCTGCAGCCGCATCCACACGCCGCAGAACGACAGCATCCTGGTCAGTGCGGGCCGCCTCGCGCTGGAACGCGCGGCGTGACGCCGCACGGCCGGCACGACGCACTGGCCGGCTTCATCGCCGCCTTCGAACGTCTTCTGGCGGACCGACCCGCGGAGCTGACGATCCGCGCCGAAGGGGGTCGGTTGCTCGCCGACCTGGTGGCGCAGGACGACTGGCTCGCGCCGGCGTTCGCGCGTCCGCACGCGCAGCACTACCGCCAATACCCGCTGCACCGCGACACGGCGGGCCGCTTCTCGGTCGTCAGCTTCGTCTGGGGGCCGGGGCAGGCCACGCCCATCCACGACCACACCGTGTGGGGGTTGATCGGCATGCTGCGCGGCGCCGAGGACTCGCAGGCCTATCGCTTCACCGGGCCGAGCGAACTCGTGCCGGCCGGCGTGCCTGTGCGCCTGGAGCCGGGCCAGGTCGAGGCGGTCTCGCCGGCGATCGGCGACATCCACCGCGTTCGCAATGCCTTCGACGATCGCGTCTCGATCAGCATCCACGTCTATGGCGCCGATATTGGCACCGTGCAGCGCTCGGTCTATCAGGCCGACGGCAGCCGCCAGCCCTTTGTTTCCGGATACTCCACGACATGACCAACACCCTCCCCACGGTTTCCACCGACGACGTTCGTGCCGCGCTCGTCGCGCGCGAAGAGATCGCGCTGCTCGACGTGCGCGAGGAAGACCCGTTCGCGCAATCGCACCCGCTGTGGGCCGCGAACCTGCCGCTCTCGAAGCTCGAACTCGAGGCCTGGGGCCGCATTCCGAGGCGCGACACGCGCATCGTTGTGTACGACGATGGCGAAGGCCTGGCCGAGCGCGCGGTCGAGCGGCTGCAGGCGCTGGGCTACGCCGACGTGACGCTGCTCGACCGCGGCCTGGCCGGCTGGCGCGAGCGCGGCGGCGAGCTGTTCCGTGATGTGAACGTGCCCAGCAAATCGTTCGGCGAGCTGGTCGAGTCGCAGCGCCACACGCCGTCGCTGTCGGCCGAAGAGGTGCAGGCCTTGCTTGCAGACAAGGCCGACGTGGTCGTGCTCGACGCGCGCCGTTTCGACGAATACCAGACCATGAACATCCCCGGCTCGACCAGCGTGCCGGGCGGTGAGCTGGTGCTGCGCGCGCGCGAACTCGCGCCCGACCCGGCGACGCGCGTGATCGTCAACTGCGCCGGCCGCACGCGCAGCATCATCGGCACGCAGTCGCTCGTCAACGCCGGCCTGCCGAACCCGGTGGCGGCGCTGCGCAACGGCACGATCGGCTGGACGCTCGCAGGCCAGGCGCTGGAGCACGGCGCGGCGCGGCGCTTCGGGACCGAGGTGAGCACCGAGCATCGTAGGGCAGCACGCATCGCTGCGGTCAACGTGGCACGCCGCGCCGGCGTCGCGTGGCTCGACGCCGCGACGCTGGCGCAATGGCTGCAGGAGGCGCAGCGCACGACCTACCGCTTCGATGTGCGCACGCCCGAGGAGTACGCCGCCGGGCACCGCGCGGGCTTTCGCAGCGCGCCGGGCGGCCAGTTGGTGCAGGAGACCGATGTGCACGCGCCGGTGCGCGGTGCGCGCCTGGTGTTGACCGATGACGACGGCGTTCGCGCACCGATGACCGCGTCGTGGCTCGCGCAAATGGGCTGGCAGGTCGCGGTGCTGGATGCACCGTGGCCGTCGTCGGACCTGCTCGAAAGCGGCCCCGACCAGGCACCGCAACCCACGCCGCCCGCGGTGCGCAGCGTCACGCCGGCCACGCTGGCGGACTGGCTCGCGACCAGCGATGCTGCCGTGATCGACGTGACCGCGAGCGCGAACTACGTGAAGCGCCATGTGCCCGGCGCATGGTTCGCGGTGCGCTCGCAACTGCCGAAACTCTTGCCGCGCGTCGGCACGCCGCGGCGCCTCGTGCTGACCTGCGGCTCCAGCCTGCTCGCCCGCTTCGCGGCGAAGGACATCGAGGCGCTGACGAGCAGTGAGGTCTGGGTGCTCGAAGGCGGCACGGCCGCGTGGTTGGCCGCAGGGCAGCCGGTCGAGAGCGGCGACACGCGCCTGCTGTCGCGGCGCATCGACCGCTACCGTCGCCCCTACGAGGGCACCGACAACGCCGCTGCCGCGATGCAGGCCTACCTCGATTGGGAGTTCGGCCTGGTCGAGCAGTTGGGCCGCGATGGCACGCATCACTTCTTCGTCGTGTGAGGTCGAGATGAGCATCGAACTCGTCGTGAGTCAGTGGGGTGACGCGATCGACGCGGCGCTGCGCGAGCGCCTGCCGGAACTCGAGATCGTTGCCATCCCGCGCGGTGTGCCGCAGGTCTTCCCGATGCGTCCGCATGCGTTCCTCGCGTTGCCGATCAAGACCGACGGCGTTCAACCGCCCGCCGGCTGGCCGGGGGGCCTGCGCTGGGTGCAGCTCGCGTCGGTGGGCTTCGACAACTACCCGCGCTGGCTGCTCGACGCGCCCTTGGTCACCACGGCCAACGGCACCTCGTCGGAGGTGATCGCCGAGTTCGCGCTGGCGTGCATCCTGGCGGCCAACAAGTCGCTGCCCGAACGCTGGATCGCCAGCCCCGAGCAATGGCGCCTCAGTGCGGCGCCACCGCTGCGCGGCAGCGTGCTCGGGCTGGTGGGCTTCGGCGGCATCGGCCGGGCGCTGGCGGACAAGGCGCTGGCCCTGGGCATGCGCGTACTGGCGCTGCGCCGGTCCGGGTCATCGGCGGCCAGCGTGGCCGGCGTGGAGAACGTCGGCGACATCGGTGACCTGTTCGCGCGCGCCGACCATGTGGTGCTCGCCGCGCCGGGCACGCCCGAGACGCGCCACATCGTCAACCGCGACGTGCTGCGTCAGGCCAAGCCCGGGCTGCACCTTGTCAACGTCGCGCGTGGCGGCCTGGTCGATCAGGCCGCGCTGCTGGCCGCACTCGACGACGGGCAGGTGGGGCGCGCGTCGCTCGACGTCACCGAGCCCGAGCCGCTGCCCGCCGGCCACCCGTTCTACACCCACCCGCGCGTGCGCCTGTCGCCGCACACCAGTGCGATCTCGGCGGCGCAGCAGGACGCGCTGGTCGAGAAGTTTCTCGGCAATCTCGAACGCTTTCGTGCCGGGCTGCCGATGGAGGACGTGGTCGACGCGGCGCGCATCGCGCGCGGCTACTGAAGGCCTTGAGGCACACTGCGCCGCATGAGCGAACCCGTCGATGCCGCACGCCCCTGGCTGGTGGCCTGCCTGTGCGCCGCGTGGTGCCGAACCTGCGACGAGTACCGCCCGACCTTCGATGCGCTGGCGCGCGAATTCGAGCGCGAGATCCGCTTCGTCTGGGTCGACATCGAGGACGACGAAGAGGCACTCGGTAGCGTCGACGTGGTCGACTTTCCGACGCTGCTGATCGCGCACGCCGACGCCATCGACTTCTACGGCCCGGTCCTGCCGCATGCGCAGACCGCGCGCCAGCTGGTGCAGCGCGCGTTGCAGGGCACGCTCAACGCTACGTCCGATGCGGCCCTCGCAGGCTTGCCGTCACGGCTGCGCGCGCTGCGCTGAACGCATGCGGTTGCGCGCTGGACCTGTTTGATCGAACGCGATTGCGCATCAGACCGCTGCGAGCGCCTGCTCCAGATCGGCCAGCAGGTCGTCGATGTGCTCGATGCCCACCGACAGCCGCACCGTGTCCTCGCTGACGCCGGCCTTGTCCAGCTCGGCCGGTGAGAGCTGCCGGTGTGTCGTCGACGCCGGGTGCGTGGCGAGCGACTTCGCGTCGCCGATGTTCACCAGTCGCGTGAACAGCTTCAGCGCGTCCAGAAAACGCGCGCCGGCTTCGCGGCCTGCGCCCGGCCCGCTCTTCACGCCGAACGTCAGGATGCCGGAGGCCTTGCCCGACAGGTATTTCTTCGCCAGTGCGTGGTCGGCGTGGCTCTCGAGCCCGGCGTAGTTGACCCAGCCGACCTTGGCGTGGCGGCTCAGGTGCCGGGCGATGGCGAGCGCGTTGTCGCTGATGCGCTCGACGCGCAGCGCCAGCGTCTCGATGCCCTGCAGAATGAGCCACGCATTGAACGGCGAGATCGCCGCGCCGATGTTGCGCAGCGGCACGACCCGCGCGCGGCCGATGTAGGCGGCCGGGCCGAGCGCCTCGGTGTAGACCACGCCGTGGTAGCTCACGTCGGGTTCGTTCAGGCGCTTGAAGCGCTCCTTGTGCTGCGCCCACGGGAACTTGCCGGAGTCGACGATCGCGCCGCCGACGCTGGTGCCGTGGCCGCCGAGGTACTTGGTCAGCGAGTGCACGACGA
>JBDUAG010000184.1:0-7074 GCA_040004785.1 Burkholderiales bacterium
CGCCGGTCTCGGGCGGCTTCCTGATGGCGCGCGTGTTCGAGGCGGCGGGCCTGCCGGCGGGCGTGCTGCAGGTGCTGCCCGGTGACGCACCGGCCGGCGAGGCGCTCGTCTCCGACCCGCGCGTGCCGATGATCGCGTTCACCGGCTCGCCGGGCGTGGGGCGCCGCATCGGCGAGCTCGCGGGCCGGCACCTGAAGAAGGTGTCGCTGGAGCTCGGCGGCGCGAACTCGCTGATCATCCTCGACGACGCCGACCCCGACCTAGCGGCCAGCGCGGCGGCCTTCGGCGCCTGGTTCCACCAGGGCCAGATCTGCATGGCGTCGAACCGCATCCTCGTGCACGAGGCGATCTTCGGCGCGATCAAGGAGCGCCTCGTCGGCAAGGCCACCCACCTGCCGGTCGGCAACGGCGCGAGCGGCCAGGTCGCGCTCGGGCCGATGATCGATGCGAAGCAGCTGCAGCACGTCCACGCGATGGTGCAGGCCAGTGTCGCCGCGGGCGCGAAGCTCGAAGCCGGCGGCACGCACGAAGGCCTGTTCTACAAGCCCACCGTGCTCTCGAACGTGAAGCCGGGCATGCGCGTGTTCGACGAAGAGACCTTCGGCCCGGTTGCCAACCTGATCGTCTTCCGCACCGACGACGAGGCGGTCGAGTTGGCCAACGACAGCCTGGGCGGGCTCGCTGCCGCAGTGATCGGCCGATCGGTCGGCCGCGCGCTGGCGATCGGCCAGCGGCTCAGGGCCGGCATGGTCCACATCAACGACCAGACCGTCAACGACGAGTGCACCAACCCGTTCGGCGGCCCGGGCATCGGCGGCAACGGCGGCAGCGTCGGCGGGCCGGCCGACATGGACGAATACACGCAGTGGCAGTGGGTCACGGTGAAAGACACGCCGCCGCAATTTCCGTTCTGAACCACGACCCCAGGAGACACACCATGACACTTGCGAACAAGACCATCGTCGTCACCGGCGCCTGCTCGGGCATCGGCGCCGACTTCGCCAAGCTCGCCCGCTTGCAAGGCGCGCGCGTGATCGGCGTCGACCGCAGCGACCCGACGCTGACACTCGACGGCTTCGTGAAAGCCGACCTCGGCGATGCCGCCGCGATCGACGCCGCGATCGCGCAACTGCCGGAGCGCATCGACGCGCTCGCCAACATCGCCGGTGTGCCCGGCACCGCGCCAGTCGATCTCGTCGCCAAGGTCAACTACCTCGGCCTGCGCCACTTCACCGGTCGCGTGCTCGATCGCATGCCGGCCGGCGGCAGCATCGTCAACATCTCGTCGATCCTCGGCGCCGAATGGCCGGCGCGGCTCGAGCTGCACCGCGAACTCGCGGCAACGACGAGTTTCGCCGAAGGCGCGCAATGGGTGCGCGACCACCCGGTGCCGCAGCCGACCTGCTACCAGTATTTCAAGGAGGCGCTGATCGTCTGGACGCTGACGCAGTCGCAGAAGGTCTTCATGGAGCGCTCGGTGCGCATGAACTGTGTCGCTCCCGGGCCGGTGTTCACGCCGATCCTCGGCGACTTCGTGCAGATGCTCGGCGAGCAGCGCGTGCAGGCCGATGCGCACCGCATGAAGCGGCCGGCCTTCAGCGACGAGGTGGCGCCGGTGATCGCCTTCATGTGCAGCGAGGCGTCGCGCTGGATCAGCGGCGTCAACCTGCCGGTCGACGGAGGGCTTGCGTCCACCTACGTCTGACCGATCGTCTTGTTCGATGCGCCCGTCAGAGGCGCCCCAATCACCACCACGAGGAGACAAGCATGCAACATCGCCGCACCTGGGTGGCGGTGGCGGCAGCGCTCGCGCTGCTGCCGGCCGCACACGCCACCGACATCCCGACATCCGATCCCGACCTCAAGGTCCGGCTGGACTTGACGCCCAAGTACAGCGCCGGCTATCGGCTGAAAAACCCGTCGCCCGCGCTGACGCAGTTGGACGTGGCGGTCGACCCCGGCACGGTCAACGAAGACGACGGCGATCACAACTTCAAGCGCGGGCTGATCTCGAATCGGCTCGACCTGCTCGCCGAACTCGACGTCTCGGCGAAGAATTTCGGCGGGCGCATCAGCGGCAACGGCTGGCACGACAGCGTCTACCTGCGCGGCAACGCCTACCAGGGCACGCCGCTGCTTGCCGGTGGCGTGCCTCTCGGCCCGGTGGTCTCGACGGCGAACAACGACAGCGGCCAGGGCATGAACGCGTTCCTGCCAGCGACCCGACGGCAGCACGGCGAAGGCGCTGAACTGCTCGATGCGTTCGTCTACGTCAAGGGCGATCTCGGCGGCATGAAAGGCACGCTGCGCCTGGGCAAGCACACCCTGCAATGGGGCGAGAGCCTGTTCTTCGGCCAGAACGGCATCGCCAACGCGCAAGGGCCGGTGGATGTGGCAAAGATCGTCTCGGTGCCGGGCTGGCAGTTCAAGGAGGTGCTGCTGCCGGTCGACCAGGTCTCGGGCTCGCTGCAGGTGGCCGAGGGCGTCTCGCTCGGCGCGTACTACCAGTTCAAGTGGCGGCCGAGCAAGATCCCCGGCGTCGGCAGCTACTTTTCGAACCAGGACTACGTCGGCACCGGCATCGTCAACTTCGGCGCCGGCGGCAGCCTGGCCTACGACACCACCAAGGACCTGCGGCCCAAGGACTCGGGCCAGGGCGGCGTCCAATTGCGCTGGAGCCCGACCGGCAGCGACTACGAGTTCGGCTTCTACGCCGCGCAGTACCACGACAAGACGCCGGCGGTGCCGGTGTTCGACTTCGTCAACGGCAACGTGCACCTGGCCTACGCGAGCAACATCCGCACCTTCGGCGCCAGCGTGACCTCGTCGATCGGCCAGCTCAACTGGGCGCTCGAGGGCTCGATACGCACCAACGCGCCGCTGACCAGCGATCCGGCCGTGCTCGGCCTCGGCCCGATCCTGACCTGCGGCAACTCGAGCGACGACCCGTGTTACGCCGTCGGCCGCACCGCGCATCTGCAGCTCTCGGGCATCTACGTGCTGCAGCCCAATGCCCTGTGGCAAGGCGGGGCGCTGGTCGGCGAGCTGGCCTACAACCGCACGCTGAAGGTGACCAAGGACATCTTCGCGCCCTACGCGGGAGCGGGCCTGGGCGGCGCCGATGCGAACACGACCAAGGGTGCGTTCGCCTACCGCATGATCTTCGAGCCGCAGTACTTCCAGGTGCTGCCGGGGCTGGACCTGTCGGTGCCGATCGGGCTTGGCTACAACTTTGGCGGCCGCTCCTCGGCGATCTTCAACTTCGCCGGCGGCGCCTCGAACGCGGGCGACTACAGCATCGGCTTGAAGGGCAAGTACCAGAACGCCTGGAACGTCGCGCTGACCTACACCGACTATTTCGGCGCCGCCAAGACCTTCACCGAGACCACCGTCGCCGGCGCGGGCTCGCCGCGCCAGCTCACCTTCGGCCAATCGCTCAAGGACCGCGCCTACGTGGCCCTCAGCGTTTCGCGCACCTTCTGAACCGGAGTTCATCCATGCATCGCAAACACCTGATGGCTGCGCTCGTCGCCGGCCTGTTCATCGCCCCGCTGGCCCAGGCCGCGGTCTCGGCCGACGAAGCGGCCAAGCTCAAGAAGACGCTGACGCCGCTGGGCGCCGAACGCGCCGGCAACAAGGACGCCAGCATCCCCGCCTGGGACGGCGGCATGACCAAGGCACCGGCCGGCTACAAGAGCGGCGACCCGCGTCCCGACCCGTTCGCCGCCGAGAAGCCCGTGCTCACGATCAACGCCAAGAACATGGACCAGCACGCCGCCAAGTTGAGCGACGGCGTCAAGGCGCTGATGAAGAAGTACCCCGACTTCCGTGTCGACGTCTACCCGGCGCACCGCACCGCGGCCGCGCCGCAATGGGTCTACGACAACACCTTCAAGAACGCGACGCGCGCCAAGCTCGTCGACGGCGGGCAGGGCACCGAGGGCGCGTACGGCGGCACGCCGTTCCCGATCCCGAAGGACGGCTACGAGGTCTTCCAGAACCATCGCCTGGCCTGGACCGGCACCTACGTCCAGGCGCCGGTGCGGGTCTGGGTGGTCACGGCCGACGGCAAGCGCGCGATGGCCTCGGGCGGCACGCAGAGCTTTCGACGGCAGTACTACGACCCCGAGGGCAGCCTCGAAAAGTTCGACGGCTACTACGCGCTCGGCAAGTTCGTGGTCAGCGAGCCGGGCTCGAAAGCGGGCGAGGCGATCCTCGCGCACGACAACATCAATGCCACCAATCCGCGCGGCCTGTGGCAGTACCTGGTCGGCCAACGTCGCGTGCGCAAGGCACCGTCGGTGGCGTATGACACGCCGGACTCGGTGACCTCGGGCATCGGCCTGTTCGACGAAGCCTTCAACCTGTTCGGGCCGATCGACAAGCACGAGCTCAAGCTGGTCGGCAAGAAGGAGCTCTACATCCCGTACAACAACAACAAGGCTGCGAGCGCGAAGGTCACCGACCTGGTGACGCCGAACACGCTGAACCCGTCGCAGGTGCGCTGGGAGCTGCACCGCGTGTGGGAGGTCGAGGCCACGCTCGCCGCGGGCAAGCGCCACGTCGTGCCCAAGCGCACCTACTACATCGACGAAGACAGCTGGCAGATCATCCTGTTCGACGGCTGGGACGCGAAGGGCGAACTCTGGCGCACCAACTACACATTGACGCTGCTCGCGCCGGACATCCCGGCGATCGTCGGCAACATGGTGTGGGGCGGCTACGACCTGCAGACCGGCGCGTACTTCCTGAACATGGCGTCGAACGAGTTGCCGGTGCAATACAAGCCGGTGGCGCCGATCCCGCGTGCGTTCTTCAGCCCTGAAGAACTGGCCAACGAGGGCACGCGCTGATGGCCCGGATGATCCAGGCTGCGGTCTGGCTGATCGTCGCCGCCGCGGCGGCAGCGTCGGCGCAGGGCGCATCGGTGTCGGTGCCGCCGGTCGCGCTCACCGAGCCGGCGCTGCACAGCGCGAAGGCGCTGAATGCGGCGATGCTGGCCGTCACGCAGGCCGGCCCGCGGCTGGTCGCGGTCGGTGAGCGCGGCACGGTGCTGGTGTCGGACGACGGCGCGAAGAGCTGGCGTCAGGCCAAGGTGCCGGTGCAGGTCACGCTGACCGCGGTGCGCTTCGTGAGCGAGCGCATCGGGTGGGCAGTCGGCCACCTCGGCGTGATCCTGAAGAGCGACGATGGTGGCGAGAGCTGGGTCAAGCAGCTCGATGGCTTGCAGGCCGCGAAGCTCGTCGCCGCCGGCGGTGACGAACGCACGAAGCGCTTCGTCGACGAAGGCCCTGACAAGCCCTTCTTCGACCTCGACTTCAGCGACGCACAACACGGCTTCGCAGTCGGCGCCTACAACCTCGCGTTTGCGACCAGCGACGGCGGCCAGCACTGGACGCCGATGCTGGCGCGGCTGCCGAATCCGAAGAGCCTGCATCTGTATGGCGTGCGCGCAGCGAGCGACCATGTCTACATCGCCGGCGAGCAAGGCCTGCTGATGGCCTCCAACGACGGCGGTGCCAACTTCGCCGCGCTGCCCTCGGCCTACAAGGGCAGCTTCTTCGGCCTGTTGGCTGCGCGCTCGGGCACGCTGATCGCGTACGGCTTGCGCGGCAACGCCTGGCGCAGCGCCGACCAGGGCGCGAGCTGGACCCGGCTCGACACGGGCTTGCAAACCTCGATCAGTGCGGCGCTCGAACTCGACGGCGGTGAACTCGCGCTGCTGGCCCAGACGGGCGACCTGCTGCGAAGCCGCGACGAGGGCCGCAGCTTCACGAAGACGCCGCCCGCCGGCGGGCCGCTGCCGGCCGCCGGCCTGGCCACCACCGACGGCGGTGCACTGGTGATCGCCAGCCTGCGCGGCATGCGCCGCCAACCTGCTCCCTGAATGGCCAACTCGATGCATGCCGATACCTCCCTGGACGCCCAGCCGGTCGTCGCCCGACTCGAAGACTTCGACACCGCTTCCGGTTCGCCGATCGAGCGGGGCTTCTTCAACCACCGCCCCTGGGTGATGGCGGTCTGCCTGCTGCTCACGCTGCTGCTGGGTTGGCAGGCGACGCGGCTGCGGCTCAACGCCAGCTTCGAGAAGACCATTCCGACGGCGCACGCCTACATCGTCAACTACTTCGCCAACAAGGCGAACCTGGCCGCGCAGACGAACGCGATGCGCATCGCGGTCGAGACGACCGGCGCGACGATCTTCGACAAGACCTACCTCGAGACGCTGCAAAAGCTCAGCGACGAGATCTTCCTGCTGCCCGGCGTCGACCGGCCGTTCATGAAGTCGTTGTGGACCTCGAACACGCGCTGGGTCGCGGTCACCGAAGACGGCCTTGACGGCAACACCGTGATCGGTGACAGCTACGACGGCTCGCCCGCAGCGCTGGCCGAGGTGCGCACGAATGTCGAGCGCTCGGGCGAGATCGGCCAGCTGGTGGCGGGCGACTTCAAGTCCAGCATCATCTTCGTGCCGCTGCTCGACAAGAACCCCAAGACCGCCGAGGCGCTCGACTATGGCGAGCTGTCGCGCCAGGTCGAGGTGCTGCGCGCCAAGTACCAGAGCGACCACATCCGCATCCACGTCACCGGCTTCGCGAAGGTGGTGGGCGACCTGATCGAGGGCCTGCAGCAGGTGCTGATGTTCTTCGGCCTCGCGCTCGCGATCTGCGCCGCGGTGCTGTTCGGCTACACGCGCTGCGCGCGCAGCACCGCGCTGGTGGTGGCGTGCTCGCTGGTCGCGGTGGTGTGGCAGTTCGGCCTGCTCGCGTTGCTGCACTACGAGCTCGATCCGTACTCGGTGCTGGTGCCGTTCCTCGTGTTCGCGATCGGCATGAGCCACGGCGCGCAGAAGATGAACGGCATCATGCAGGACATCGGCCGCGGCACGCACCGCGTGGTCGCGGCGCGCTACACCTTCCGGCGCCTGTTCGTCGCCGGGCTCACGGCGTTGCTGTGCGATGCGGTCGGCTTCGCGGTGCTGATGCTGATCAAGATCCAGGTCATTCAAGACCTGGCCGCGGTCGCGAGCATCGGCGTCGCGGTGCTGATCTTCACGAACCTGGTGCTGCTGCC
>JBDUAG010000185.1:0-7073 GCA_040004785.1 Burkholderiales bacterium
GCCAGGGCTTGGTCGTCAGGTCGGTGCAGGCCGGCATGTCGGCGAGCAGGCCGAGGCGCGCCAGCAGCAGCGCGCCCGAGCACTGCGCGCCGATCAGCTGGCGCAGCGGGTCGAGCTGCAGGCGGTCGAGCAGCGCGCCGCGGTTGCCGAACTCCTGCGCGATCGCGCGGGTGTAGATGCCGCTGCCGAAGATCACGGCATCGGCCTCGTTGGCGAATTCGAGCGGTTGCTGGGCCTGCACCGTCACGCCGTTCATCGACGTGACGTGCGTGCTGGGGCTTGTGATCTCGGCCTTCCAGCCAAGGTGCCCAAGCCGGTTCAGCAGGCCGAGCGCGATGAACGAGTCGAGCTCGTTGAAGCCGTCGAAGGTGAGGATGGCGATGCGCACCCCGCGACTTTACCCAAGCCGCGGGATTGCACCATTCGCTCGGCCTTTCACGCGCAGCCTGAGATCAGGCAAGGTCGTAGCGATCAAGGTTCATCACCTTGTTCCAGGCCGCCACGAAGTCACGCACGAATGCGTGCTGCGCGTCGCCGGACGCATAGACCTCTGCGAGCGCTCGGAGCTGGGAGTTCGAGCCGAAAACCAGATCCACGACGCTGGCCGTCCACTTCAGCACGCCCGTCGCCCGATCGCGTCCTTCCAGAACGCCCTCGGCCGCAGCGGACTTCTTCCAGATCGTGTTCATGTCGAGCAGGTTGACGAAGAAATCATTCGTCAGCGACTCGGGCCGCTGCGTGAAGACGCCGTGGGCCGCCTTCCCGACGTTGGCATTCAGGGCGCGCAGGCCACCGACCAGCACCGTCATCTCGGGGGCGGTCAGCGTCAGCAGGTTCGCCCGATCCACCAACAGCTCGGCCGCGGAGCCCTCGTGCCCCTGGCGAACATGGTTGCGGAACCCGTCTGCGACCGGCTCCAACGGGGCGAACGAGTGCGCATCGGTCTGATCCTGCGATGCATCCGTGCGACCGGGCGAGAACGGAACCGTCACCTCGACGCCGGCCTTCTTGGCCGCGGCTTCCACCGCAGCGCAGCCGCCCAGCACGATCAGGTCGGCCAGCGAGACCTTGCTGCCGCCGGAGGGTGCGTCGTTGAAGTCCGTCCGGATCGTTTCCAGCGCCTGAAGGACCTTGGCCAATTCGGCCGGCTGGTTGACCTCCCAATCCCTTTGCGGCGCCAGACGAATCCGCGCCCCATTGGCCCCGCCACGCTTGTCGCTACCGCGGAACGTGGACGCCGACGCCCAGGCGGTCGTGACCAGCTGGGAGATGGACAGCCCGGACGCCAGCAGCTCGGTCTTGAGGGCGTCGATGTCCTGCTCGCCGACCAGCGGATGGGCGACCGCGGGGACCGGGTCCTGCCAGATCAACGCTTCCTTTGGCACCAGCGGGCCGCGGTAACGGGCGAGCGGGCCCATGTCGCGGTGCGTCAGCTTGAACCAGGCGCGGGCGAACGCATCGGCGAATTCCTGCGGGTTCTGCATGAAGCGGCGCGAGATCTTCTCGTAGGCCGGGTCCATGCGCATCGCCATGTCCGCGGTCGACATCATCGGCGCGTGGCGCTGGCTCGGATCGTGCGCATCCGGCACGGTGCCGGCGCCGGCGTCGCCCTTCGGCTTCCACTGGTGCGCGCCTGCCGGGCTCTTGGTCAGCTCCCATTCGTAGCCGAACAGGGTCTCGAAGTAGCCGTTGTCCCATTGGATGGGGTTGGGCGTCCAGGCACCTTCGAGGCCGCTGGTGATCGTGTGCACGCCCTTGCCGCTGCCGAGGCTGTTGGCCCAGCCCAGGCCCTGCGCTTCGATACCCGCCCCCTCGGGTTCGGGGCCGACGTACTGACCGGGGTTGCCGGCGCCGTGGGTCTTGCCGAAGGTGTGGCCGCCGGCCGTGAGCGCCACGGTCTCCTCGTCGTTCATCGCCATGCGGGCAAAGGTTTCGCGGATGTCGCGCGCCGAGCCCAGCGGATCGGGCTGGCCTTCCGGGCCTTCCGGGTTCACGTAGATCAGGCCCATGGTGGTGGCACCGAGCGGGTTGGCGAGCTCGCGGTCACCGGAGTAGCGCTTGTCGGTGCCCATCCAGGTCGTCTCGGCGCCCCAGTAGATGTCTTCCTCCGGCTCCCAGATGTCGGGGCGGCCGCCGCCAAACCCGAAGGTCTTGAAGCCCATCGACTCGAGCGCGACGTTGCCGGTCAGGACGAGCAGATCCGCCCATGACAGCTTGCGGCCGTACTTCTGCTTGATCGGCCACAGCAGGCGGCGCGCCTTGTCGAGGTTGCCGTTGTCCGGCCAGCTGTTGAGGGGCGCGAACCGCTGCGACCCGGAGCCAGCGCCACCGCGACCATCGGCGATGCGGTAGGTGCCTGCCGCATGCCAGGCCATCCGGATGAAGAACGGCCCATAGTGGCAGTAGTCCGCGGGCCACCAGTCCTGCGAGTCCGTCATCAGGGCATGCAGGTCCTTGATCACCGCGTCCAGGTCGAGGGTCTTGAACTCCTCGGCGTAGTCGAAACCCGGGTCCATCGGGCTGGACTGCGCGGAATGCTGGTGCAAGGTCTTCAGGTTCAGCTGTTCGGGCCACCACGATGCATTCGTCGTGCCTCGCGCTGGCGTGGGCTTGCTGGTGCCGCCCGTGAACGGGCACTTCGATTCGTCGGACATGGTCATCTCCCTGGGATAGGTTGCAGCGGTGCCACGGAGTCTAGGGAAAATCATAGTCTGCGCCAATTGATGACTTCTATTCGATAGATAGGTGCGATTGCAGCATCTCAGCCCGGCCCCTCCTGCCGCAAGCTGTTGCCGAGTGCCGTCTTGCGCACGATGACGGCGAAGGAATGCACCGGCGCCGCCTTCTCGGCGCCCAGCCGCCACAGGATGCCCGGCGTGCGGATCGGCGTCGGGCTTTCGAGCGGGATCATCTGCAAACCCGCCATCGCGGCCGGCACCGCGTTGATCGCGACGATCGCGCCGACCTGCGTGCGCAGCACCAGGCCCAGCATCGGCGCGATCGTCGACATCTCGGCCACGACGATCGGCTCGGCGCCACTCGCCTTGAAGCATTCCTCGAGCAGGGTTCGGGTCGAGAAGTAGTCCGGCATCAGCACCAGCCGCTGCTGGTGCAGTTCGACCATGCGGATGCGCTTGCGCCCGGCCAGCGGATGCGTGTCCGAGACGACCAGCACCATCTCCTCGTTGTACAGCGGTTCGAACCACAGATCGGTCGGTCCGTTGGGCCGGTAGGCGATGCCGACGTCGAGCGCACCGGCGTGCAGCTTCGCGCCGATCTGGTCGGCCGACAGCTCCTCGACGCAGACCCGAACGGTCGGGTGGCGCGCCAGGAATTGCGCGACGCACTCCGGGATCAGGCCGATGTTGAACGTGTGCGTCGCACCGATCCGCACCTCGCCGGTCAGCCCGCCGCCGCCCGGCTTGAGCATCGCGATGCCGTGATCGACCTCCTTCAACGCGCGCGTCGCGAAGCCGAGGAACAGCTCACCGGCCTCCGTCGTCACCACCTTCTTGCCGATGCGATCGAACAGCGGCTGGCCCACTTCTTCCTCGAGCTGGCGGATCTGGTGCGACAGCGTCGACTGGGTCACATGGACGCGGTCGGCCGCCCTCGTGAAGCTCAGGTACTCGGCCAGCGCCACGAAGTAGCGAAGATGCCTCAGCTCCATGAAAACCCCCAGGTCAAATCGATGCCATCGATCATATCGATGTGAAATCGCCATTTCCGTGGCGGCGTCTATCTCCCTAAGCTTCGCGTCCAGCGGCTGACAACGGCCGACGAGACGACGGAGACGCACATGTCCGAATACAACCAGGAAGGGCTGACGCAGGACGTGCTCGCCGCGTTCGCCGGCACGCCCGACGCGCGGCTGCGCGAATTGATGACGGCACTGGTCAAGCACGTCCACGCGTTCGCCCGCGAGGTCGATCTGACGCCCGACGAATGGCTGGCCGGCCTGAAGTTCCTCGAGTCGGTCGGCCAGATCTCGACCGAGCGGCGCCCCGAGTTCATCCTGCTGTCCGACACATTGGGCCTGTCGATGATGGTGGTGGCGCTGCAGCAGGCGCGCGCGAGTGGCGGCGCGAAAGGCGCGACGCCGGCGACCGAAGCGACCGTCGAAGGCCCGTTCTACTGGCCCGGTGCACCCGACCTGCCGCTGGGCAGCGACATCGGCGAAGGTGTGCCCGGCGACCCGGCGTTCTACATGGGCCGCGTCACCGACCTGAACGGCCAGCCGCTCGCCGGCGCGCTGCTCGACGTGTGGTCGGGCGACGGCGACGGCAAGTACGACGTGCAGCTCAGCGCCGAACCGACGATGCGCGCGCGCGGCCGCTTCCGCACCGACGCCGAGGGGCGCTACTGGTTCTGGTCGATTCGCCCGACCTTCTACCCGATCCCCGACGACGGCCCGGTCGGCGTGATGATGCGCGCCACGGACCGCAGCATCCACCGCCCCGGCCACATCCACATGCAGGTCTCGGCGCCCGGCCACGTGATGCTGACGACCCACGTGTTCGTCGGCGGCAGCCCGCACATCGACGAGGACGCCGTGTTCGGCAAGCGCGACAGCCTCGTCGTCGACTTCGACCATCACCTGCCCGGCAAGGCCCCGGATGGCCGCGAGATGAACAAGCCTTACCACTCCGCGAGCTACGACTTCCGCCTCGCACCGACGCCGGCCTGAAGGAGCCCCATGAAGATCGGCAAAGCCACCGTGCCGCGCACGGCCATCTGCACCTCGGACGAACACACCATCGTCGTCCGAGGACGCGACCTGTCGAAGGACCTGATCGGCAAGGTCTCGTTCGTCGAGCACTTCTTCCTGCTGCTCACCGGCAAGCCGCCTTCGCTCGGCGAGGCCGCGGTACTGAATGCCACGCTGGTCGCGATCGCCGAGCACGGCCTGGTGCCCAGCGTGCAGGCCGCGCGCATGACCTTCGCCGCCGCCCCCGATGCGATGCAGGGTGCGGTCGCCGCCGGCATCCTCGGCTGCGGCTCGGTGGTACTCGGCTCGTCGGAAACCGCCGGGCGGATGTACAGCGAGATCGACGCGCAGGTGCAGAGCGGCGTCGCGCTCGACGCCGCGGCGCTCGCCGTGATGCAGGCCTGGCGCGCCGCGGGCAAGTCCATTCCAGGCTACGGCCATCCACTGCACAAGGAGCGCGACGAACGTGTCGGCGCGCTGTTCGACGTGGCGCGCACTGCCGGCACCGACCTGCGCTTCGTCGCGATCGCCGAAGCCGTCGAGGCACACATGCCGCAGCTGCTGAACAAGGCCCTGAAGCTGAACGTCTCCGGCGCGATCCCTGCCGTGCTGCTGGGCGCGGGCTTCCCGGTGCAGGCGCTGAAGGGCGTGCCGATCCTCGCGCGCACGGCCGGGCTGATCGCGCACATGCTCGAAGAGATCCAGCAGCCGATCGGCTTTGCGCTGTCGTACCAGGCAACCCGCGAAATGGTCTACGAGGGCGACGTGCCCGCGGGCTTCGGCGCGCATTCATGATCAAGGTTCTCAACGGGCTCAAGGTCGTCGAACAGGGCACCTTCATCACCGGCCCCGCAGCCGGCATGCTGCTCGGCGACCTGGGCGCCGACGTGATCAAGGTCGAGCAACCCGGCACCGGCGACCCGTTCCGGGCGTTCAAGGGCGGCCTGTACAGTCCGCACTTCCAGACCTACAACCGCAACAAGCGCAGCATCGCGCTCGACACGAAGGACGCCGCCGACCGCGCCGTGTTCGACGCGCTGATCGCGGAGGCGGATGTCTACATCCAGAACTTCCGCCCCGGCGTGGCCGACAAGCTCGGCGCTGGCGAGGCGCGCCTGCGCGCGCTGAACCCGAAGCTGATCTACTGCTCGATCAGCGGCTTCGGCGCGACCGGGCCGGCGGCGAATCGCCCGGCCTACGACACCGTCGCGCAGGCCGCAAGCGGCTTCCTCAACCTGCTCGTGAACCCGGAGAACCCGCGCGTCGTCGGCCCGGCCATCGCCGACTCGCTGACCGGCTTCTACGCCGCGTATGGCGTGCTGGGCGCGCTGTTCGAGCGCAGCCGCACCGGCGTCGGCCGCACGGTCGAGGTCTCGATGCTGGAAGCGATGGCGCACTTCAACCTCGATGCATTCACGCACTTCTTCCAGGCCGGCGAGGTGATGGGCCCGTACAGCCGGCCCAGTGTGTCGCAGTCGTACGTGCTGCGCTGCGCAGACGACAAGTGGATCGCGCTGCACATGTCCTCGCCCGAGAAGTTCTGGCAGGGCCTGGCGACCGCGATCGAACAGCCCGAGCTGTTCGCCGACGAGCGCTTCGCCACGCGCGACGTGCGCATCACGAACCAGGAGACGCTGATCGACCTGCTCGGCGAGTGCTTCGCGCGCCGCACGCGCGACGACTGGTGCGCCCGCTTGCAGGCCGAGGATGTTCCGCACGCGCCGATGTACGACACCAGCGAAGCGCTCGACGACCCGCAGGCGATTCACCTGCAGATGGCAACGCAGGCCATGCACCCGGTGATGGGCCTGTTTCGCACCGTGCGTTCGCCGGTTTCGTTCGACGGCCAGCGCTCGCTCGACGTGCGCCCGCCGCCGACGCTGGGCGAACACGGCAACGAGATCCGCGCCGCCCTGAAGCATTGATCCACGACCACAGACGGAGACAGCACCCATGAACACCTCCTCGAACCTCTCGCGCCGGAGCGCGGTTGCAGCCACGCTGCTGGGCCTCTCCGGCCTGGCGCTCGCGCAGCCCGCGGGCCAGCCGATCCGCGTCGGCAGCACGCTCGCGCTGACCGGGCCGCTCTCGGCCACGGCGCAGATCCACAAGCTGGCCGGCGAGATCTACGTCGAGCAGGCCAACAAGCGCGGCGGCTGGCTCGGTCGGCCGATCGAATGGGTGGTCAAGGACGATCAATCCAAGCCCGACCTGGCCCGCACGCTGTACGAGCAGCTCGTCACCGCCGACAAGGTCGATCTGCTGATGGGCCCGTACGCGACCGGCGCGATCCTGTCGGCGATCGGCGTGGCGCAGCGCTACAACAAGGTGCTGGTGCAGCACACGCTGGGCATCCCGTCGCTGG
>JBDUAG010000186.1:0-7059 GCA_040004785.1 Burkholderiales bacterium
GCCAGCAGCGACATGGTCACCTCGGCGAGGAAATCCATGATCAGGTAGTCGACCTGGCTCGTCAGCAGTTGGCCGATGGCGCGCGGACTGTCGCCCCAGGCGCCGGAGGCGCCTCCGATGCGCACGATGCGTTCAGTCACTTCTCGTCTCCGGCGGCCGTGACCCAGGCGGGCGCACGGTGCTCGTTGAATGCCGCCAGGCCTTCGCGCGCATCGGCGCTGGCGGAGGCCACCGCAATCTGCGTTTCGGCATAGGTGAGCGCCTCGCTGAAGCCCATCCACTCCATGTTGTTGATCACCCAGCGACCCCGCTCCAACGCGACAGGCGAGCAGGCGGCAATGCGTTCGACCATCGCGGTGACACGGGCGTCGAGCTCGGCGTACGGCACCACCGCATTGGCGATGCCCCATTCCCTGGCCCGGGCAGCATCGATCAGCTCGCCGGTGAAGCAAAGTTCGTTGACGTAGCGCGGCGCGATTATCCGGCGCAGGTACACCAGCACCTGCATCGGGAACACGCCGACCTTGGCTTCCGGCAGGCCGAACCGCGCATGGTCCGCCACCACAGCCAGGTCGCACATCGCCATCAGGCCCATGCCGCCGGCGACGCACGCGCCGTTGATGCGGGCGATCATCGGCACGCGCAGTTCGCGCACCAGCCGGGCCAGCCGGCCGAAGTCGGTCGTCGGTCCGGCGTTGCCTTCGGTGAAGACGTCGGTGCCGCGGCTGAGGTCGCCGCCGGCGCAGAAGGCTTTCTCGCCGACGCCGGTGAGCACCACCGCGCGCAGAGTCGGCATGTTCGCCACCGAGCGGATCGCTGCTTCCAGGCCGGCGAACACGTCGGGGTTGATCGCGTTGCGGCGCTCTTCGCGGTTGATGAAGATCCAGAGGGCGGCGCCGCGCCGCTCGGTCAGGATCGCCGGCTTGGCTTCGGTTTCGTGCACGTGGCTTCCTCAGTAGGACTTGGCCTGGCCGAGCTCGCGTTCGGCGATGAAGTTCAGGATCATCTCGCGCGACACCGGCCCCAGTTGAGTGGCCACCATTTCGCGGAAGTAGCGCTCCACGTGGAATTCCTGCGCGTAACCCATGCCGCCATGGGTGCGGATGGCGCGGTCGCAGGCATGGAAGCCGGCATCGGCGGCCAGATACTTGGCCGCGTTCGCTTCGGCGCCGCAGGGCTGGCCGGATTCGTACAGCTTGGCAGCGTGCAGCGTCATCAGCTCCGCTGCATACAGTTCCGACCAGCATTCGGCCAGCGGGTGCTGGATGGACTGGTTCTTGCCGATCTGGCGATCGAACACCACCCGTTCCTGCGCGTACCTTGCCGCCTTGTCCAGGGCCCGCCGGCCCATGCCGATCACTTCGGAGGCGGCCAGGATGCGCTCGGGGTTCAGGCTGTCGAGGATGTAATGGAAGCCTTTGCCTTCCTCGCCGATGCGGTCGCCCACCGGGATCTCCAGGCCGTCGATGAAGGTCTGGTTGGAATTCACCGCGTGCCGGCCCATCTTGAGGATTTCGGTCACCTTGACGCGGCTGCGGTCCATGTCGGCGAAGAACAGCGAAATGCCGTCGGTGGGCTTGGCGCATTCCTCGCGCGGCGTGGTGCGGGCCAGCAGCACGATCTTTCCCGCCTGTTGCGCCGTGCTGGTCCAGATCTTCTGGCCGTGCACGATGTACTTGTCACCGTGGCGCACTGCCCGCGTCTTGATCCGCGTCGTGTCGAGGCCGGCATCGGGCTCGGTGACGCCAAAGCAGGCTCGGATCTCGCCGCTGATCACGCCGGGCAGCCAGCGCTGTTTCTGTTCCGGCGTGCCGTGCTTGACGATCGAATGCAGGCCAAAGACGTTGATGTGGACGGCGGAACACGCGGCGAGATAGCCTGCCGAGGAGCCTATCGTCTGCATCATGATCGCCGCCTCGACGATGCCGAGGCCGGCACCACCGTACTCCTGCGGCATCGCGATGCCGAGCCAACCGCCTTCGGCGATGGCCTTGCAGAATTCGTGCGGGAACGTATGAGTGCGATCGAGCTCGCCCCAGTACTTGTCATCGAACTGGTCGCAGACCTCGCGGACTGCCTCGCGGAGCGCGACGCGCTCCGGGGTGTCGGCCATGGCTTCCTTCATTGCTGCCTCTTTCATCATGCACGTTGTCGATCAGTTTCATGATAGGCAAGAGGTCTGCGCCGATCCTCGTCCGAACGGATAGTTCTCAGGCGACAAGTGACCGCCGGGTTTCCGCCAGAACTTCTTCGGTGTGCTGGCCGAGCGTCGGCGCCGGCCGTGGCGCCTCAGGCACCGACCGTGACCACCGGCCGAGCGGTGCCATATCGATCACCGCGCCCTCGCTGGGATGCTCGCGACGGCGAAAGAAGCCGACTGCCTCCAGGTGAGGGTCGTGCAGCAGCGACGCCAGCGTGTGCAGCGGCATCACCGGGATGTCGGCGGCGCCCAGCGCCTGCAGCCAGTGCGCCGTGGTGTGGTCACGCAAGACGACACCGACTTCGGCATACAGCTCTTCGATGTGCCTGGTGCGCAGGCCGATGTCCTGCAGCCGCGGGTCGCTGGCGAAGCGGTCCGGCTGGCCGACGAGCCGGAAGAAGTCGGACCAGTGCCGGTCGGTGTAGAGCAGGGCGCAGATATGGCCGTCTCGGGTGGCATACGCCTGCCGCGAACGGGCCAGCAGACGGGGGTAGCCGGGCGGGCCGATCGGCGGCTCGAACGTGAGGCCGCCGAGGTGCTCGCTCATGACGTACGGCACCATGGTCTCGAACATCGGGATCTCGACCATCTGGCCTTCGCCGGTTTTCATCCGGTGCACCACGGCCGCCAGGATGGCCGTGGCCGCGGCTTGACCGACGACGCGATCGACGATCGCCAGAGGTATGTAGCGCGGCACGCCGTCACCGACTTGCGCCAGCAGGCTGGGGATGGCGCAAGCGGCCTGGATCATGTCGTCGTAGGCGGCGCGGTCGGCGTAGGGCCCGTCCTGGCCGTAGCCGACCAGCGAGACGTAGATCAGCGACGGGTTGGCCGCAGCGAGCGCTTCATAGTCCAGCTTCAGGCGCGCCATGGCCGCAGGGCGCACGTTGGTGACGAACACCTCCGCCGTTGCAGCCATGTCGAGGATCGCTTGCCGCCCAGCCACGCTCTTGAGGTCCAGCACCACGCTGCGCTTGTTGCGGTTGACGTGCAGGAACATGGATCCCATGCCCGGGTGCCGCATCGGCACGATGTGGCGCACCGTGTCGCCCTCCTGCGATTCGATCTTGATCACGTCGGCCCCCAGATCACCCAGCACTTGCGTGGCGAACGGTCCCATGAGGACGTTGGTGAGGTCGATGATCTTCAAGCCGGCGAGGGGTCCTGCCATTGGGATTCCTTGTTTTCTCAGGCGCGGCGGGCGCCGGTGGGCGCGCCCAGCAGCAGGCGAGCCAGGATGTCGCGCTGCACTTCGCTGGTGCCGCCGTAGATGGTGCCCGGACGGGCGATCATGTTCAGCCGATGCAGGTCGAAGCGGCAGCCGGCGAAATCGCATTCGCCGATGGCACCGCCCCGCTCGTTGGCCCACTCCATGGTGAAGTCGGCGATGCGCTGGAACAGCTCGGTGGACAGCACCTTGATGACCGAGTACTCCGCATCCAGGGCGCCGCCGGCCACCGCGGCGGCGCACACCGTCGCATAGAGCGCCTCGGTGTCGTGCAGATCGCAGGCGGCGCGTTGGAAGCGCTCATCGCGCAGCGCGGCGGCGCGTACGTCCGGTGCGTCCAGCAAACCTCGGAGGTACTGGAATGCCTGCCTCGCCAGCGTGGGGCTGCCGGTCACCAGTCGTTCCACCCCGAGCAGGCTCTTGGCGACGGTCCAGCCTTCGTGCAGGCCGCCCACCAGGTTGGCCGCTGGCACCCGCACCTGGTCGAAGAACACTTCGCAGAACTCGTCGTCGCCGGCCAGGTTGACGATGGGCCGAATGGTGATGCCCGGGGTCTTCAGGTCCAGCAGGAAGAAGCTGATGCCGGCCTGCGCCTTGCCCTCAGTGCGGGTGCGCGCCAGAAGAAAGATGTGGCTGGCCGTGGAGGCGTGACTGGTCCAGATCTTCTGGCCGTTCACCACGAAGTCGTCGCCGTCGCGCACGGCGCTCGTGCGCAGGCTGGCCAGGTCGGAACCGGCACCTGGTTCCGAGTAGCCCTGGCACCACATGTCATCGCAATTCAGGATGCGCGGCAGGTAGTGGGCCTTCTGTTCGGCGCTGCCATAGCGGATCAGAGCCGGCGCGAGCAAGGAGCCGCCCAAGTCCAGCACCCGGGCGACGCCGTGTTCGTCGAACACCTTCTTGTAGATCAGCTGCCTGGCCAACGGCAGGCCCATGCCGCCGTGCTCGCGCGGGATGCCGGGCGAGCGCAGGCCGTGTGCGTGCAGCTTGCGCAGCCAGCCGCGCTCGTGCTCGCCGCGCAGGCGCAGCAGCACCGGCTTGCGCAGTTCGGTCGGGCAGTGCGCACGTAGCCAGGCGCGCAGATAGCCCGCGAAAGCTTCGTTGGAGAGTTGCGCGAAATCCGGCCGGTTCTCCGCGTCGACTGCGGCCACGCCGATGTCGCCCGGTTCCGCTCGTTGCGCGAGCATGTGGTCGACGAAGCGCTGGCGGTGCAGTGGTGCATTGCCTAGCGTGCTGGCGAGTCGCAACGCGCTGTCCAGATAGAGGCCCGGATCAGCCTCCTGGGTATAACCGATGGCACCATGCAGCTGGATTGCGCCGCGCGTGGCCAGCAGGGCAGCTTCGCCGCAGCGCGCCTTGGCCGCGCTAATGGCTGGACTACGTTGCAGAGGCGAGGCCGCGGCGGCCCGGCGCCACGACGCGAAAGCCAGCCGCTGCTGCAGATCGAGGTCCACCAGCCGGTGCCGCACCGCCTGGAACGAGGAGATCGGTTGCCCGAATTGCACGCGTTGGGCGACGTAGGTCGCCGTGATCGCGAGCGCGCCTTCGGTGACGCCGGCGAGTTCTGCCGCGAGCACCAGCCGGGCGTCGTCCAGCGCTTGGAGCAGCGCTACGCGCGCTGTTTGGCCGCGCAGCAGCAAGGCATCGGCGGGCAACCGTACGTCATGCAATTGCAGCGTCGCCGTGGCAGTGCCGTCGGCCATCGGCTGTGCCGTCACGATCAGGCCGGCGCTTCCCGCCGGGACGGCGACGATGCACGACTCACCATCCAGATTCGCCGCCGCGACCAGCCAGCAGTCCGCCCGCGCCTCGGTGAACTGCAGGGTACCGCTCAGGATCCACTCTCCGTCCTGCGAGCGCAGCGTCACGCCCATCCAAGCCGGCTCGGCCTCGCCGGGCGTGTGCTGCCAGGCCAGTGCCAGCAGCCGCGAACCGAGGCACAGCTGCTCGGCCAGCTGCTCACGCAGCGGCGACGCCGGAGCGGCTGCCAGCAGCGCGGCCGGTGCCACCGCGCACTGCGCGAAGGGTTCCGGCAACAGCACGGCGCCGAAGCGCGCCGCCAATTCGGCCGCGGCGTCGATGCCGAGACCGGCGCCCCCGAGCGCCTCCGGCAGGCAGATGCCCAGCCAACCGCATTCAGCCATCGCGCCCCACATCGCCCGGTCGAAGCCCACGGCCTCGCGGCGGAAGCTGCGCGCACGCTGCAGCGAATGGCGGTCGCGCAGGAAGGCCGCCGCCCCGTGCAGCAGCATGGCTTGCAGCTCATGGGTCTCGGTGCTCATTCCGGCCGAGCTCATGCGAGCGTCTCCCAGGTGCCGAGAATCGCCGTGGCCTGGCTGGAAAGCACGCCGCCGTTGCCGTGCGCCAGCGCCAGCTTCGCGTCCTTCACCTGGCGGGCGCCCGCGTGGCCCATCAGTTGCTGCGTTGCTTCGACCAACGTGAACAGGCCATACATGCCGGGGTGCACGCACGACAGGCCACCGCCGTTGGTGTTGACGGGGAGTTCGCCGCCGGGTGCGATGCGGCCGCTCTCGACGAAGCGGCCGGCCTCGCCCTTGGGGCAGAAGCCGAGGTCCTCGAGGAAGAGGAGGGTGTTGATCGTGAAGGCGTCGTAGAGCTCCACAACGTCGATGTCCTTGGGCGTGTAGCCGGACTGCGCAAAGGCGCGCGCGCCGGATTCGGCCGCCGCCGTGACGGTGAGATCCGGCATGGCAGAGATGTTCATGTGCGTCGTGGCGGCAGCCGCGCCGAGCACGTAGACCGGCGCCACCGCGTGGTCGGGCGCACGGTCAGCGCGGGTGAGCACGATCGCGGCCGCGCCGTCGGTGACCAGGCAGCAGTCGCGCACAGTGAGCGGGTCGGCCACCATCCGCGCCTGCAGCACGTCCTGCACGCTGAGGTCTTCGCGCATGAAGGCGTCGGGATTGAGCTTGGCCCACTGGCGCGCGGCCACCGCCACCGCGGCCATTTGTTCTCGGGTGGTGCCGTACTGGTACATGTGGCGAGAGGCGGCGAGGGCATAGGCCGATACTGGCATCAGGGGCTTGTAGGGGCTTTCGAAATAGGGCTGCTTGAGCGCGCTCACCAGTTTGCCGGCGCCACTGCGCTGATTGCTGCCGTAGGCGATCAGGGCGACATCGCACTCGCCCGCGGCGAGCGCCAGCGATGCCCAGTACAGGTGGGTGAGGAAGGCCGAGCCCCCGGTGCGGTTGTTGTCCGTGATGAGCGGCTGGATGCCGAGGTATTCGGACAGCGACAGGCCGGAAAGGTAGTCCTGCGGCAGGCAGACGAACAGGGCATCGACGTCCTTCGGCTGCAGGCCGGCCTGCCGCAGGGCCTTCAACGCGGCCTGCGCCGCCAGGTCCATCGAGTCCTGGCCCGGCGCTTCGCCAATGCCGTGGGTGGCGGCGCCGACGATCGCCGCCTGGCCGCGCGGGAAGTTGCGTTTCATCTGTTGCTCCGGTGATCAGGCGGCGACCGGCTCGAACACCACCAGTGGTGTTTCGCCCTCGGTGCGCACGCGTGCCTGCACCCGCATGCCGATGCGCACATCCTCGGGCTTGAGTCCCTCCACCCGGCTCATCATGCGCACGCCCTCGTCCAGGTCGACCAGCACCACGTTGTAGTCGGG
>JBDUAG010000187.1:0-7050 GCA_040004785.1 Burkholderiales bacterium
GCGACGCCGGCATCACGCCCTTCACGGTGCCGTAGGTGCCGACCGGCATGAACACCGGGGTCTCGACGATGCCGTGGTTCAGCGTGAGGCGGCCGCGACGGGCGTGGCCCTCGATCTTGAGGAGGTCAAACTGAAGCATGGGCGGAATTGTCGCAGGCGCCCTCCATAATTTGCCGATGCCCACGACTCGCTGCCCAAGACGATGAAGAAGGCGCTGCTCATCGATGATCACACCTTCCTTCGCGAGGCGCTTGCGCTCGTGATGGCGCGCGAGATGACGTTGCTCACCGTGCTGCAGGCCGGCGATCTGGCGCATGCGCGCGAGCTGCTGCGGGCCCACCCCGACATCGGGCTCGTGCTGCTCGATCTGACCTTGCCCGACGGCCATGGCCTGGAGCTGCTGCCCGAGCTGCGCGAGGCGACCGCGGCGCGCCTGGTCGTGATGTCGGCCGACGACTCGGAGCACACCATCCTGGCCGCGATCCAGGCCGGCGCGGCCGGCTACATCCCCAAGACGCTCGATTCGGCCGGCATGCTGGAGGCCTTGCATCTCGTGATGGCGGGCAGCGTCTACCTGCCGCCGCGCTGGCTCGCCGGCACGCAGGGCGTGCACGCGGCCTCGCCACGCACCCGCGACGTGGCCGATCTGGGCCTGTCGCCGCGCCAGGGCGAAGTGCTGCGCCTGCTCATCGAGGGTCGGCCGAACAAGTCGATCTCACGCGAGCTCGAGATGTCCGAGTCGACCGTGAAGACGCACCTCGCAGCGATCTTCAGAAAGCTCGACGCGAACTCGCGGACCCAGGCCGTCGTCGCGGCGGCGCGCCTCGGCTTGCGGCTGGTGCCGTAACTTTCCCGGGACTGAGCCGCCGATCGGTCAACCGACGCGGCCGGGTACGCCCGTCGGCAGCGCCGCATGCAGCAGCGCCAGCAGTTCGGCCGCGCGAAACGGCTTGTGCAGGACCGGCAGGCCGGCGCGGTCGAGCACCGCCAGCTCCGACGGCGCGGTGTTGCCGGTCACGACCACCACCGGCACCTCGCGCCCGGCCTGGGCCCGGATCAACGCGATGCAGTCGAGGCCGCTGCCGTCGGCCAGGCGCTGGTCGCTGACGACCAGCGCCGGCAGCGCCAGCCCGCCCTGCGCACACACGGCGAGATGGCGGCGCAGATCGGCCATCCCGGCGAGCGCGGTCACGCGTGCGCCCCAGTGGCTCAGGCGCAGCGCCAACGCGCTGCGCACGTCGTCGTCATCGTCGATCAACCACAGGTCGCAGGCATGCAGCGGGTCCGGTGGCGGCGAGGCTGCCGTGCCCTGCGACAGCGGCTCGGTCGACACCGGCAGCTCGATGCTGAAGCACGAGCCACGCCCCGGCGCGGACCGCAGCGAGAGTGCATGCCCAAGCGCCCGCGCGCCACGCTGCACGATCGCCAGGCCCAGGCCCTGGCCGCGTTGTCGGTCGCGACGGGTGCCGCCAAGCTGCACGAACTCTTCGAACACGCGGGACTGCTCGGCCGCCGCGATGCCCACGCCGGTGTCCCAGACCTGCAGCAGCACGCGGCCGTTGGCGCGGCGCCGGGCGGTCACCAGCACGCCGCCGCGCTCGGTGTAGCGCACCGCGTTGCTGACAAGGTTGCGCACGATCTGGTCGAGCAGCACCGGGTCGCTGTGAACGACCAGCGAGGTCGGTCGAAAGCGCAGGCGCAGGCCCTTCTGCGCCGCGGCTGGCTGCTCGTGCAGGCCGATTGCGTCGAAGATCCACGTCAGCGGCACCGGCTGCAGTCGCGCGGTCAGTGTGCCGGGCTCCAGGCGCGACAGGTCCATCAGCCCGTTCAGCAAGGCTTCCATCGAGCCTACCGCGGCATAGATCCGATCGACCATCGCATGCACGGCCGGCAACGCGGCCACCTGTTCGCGCACCAGGCCGACGAGCAGCCCGATGGTGACGACCGGCTGGCGCAGGTCGTGGCTCGCGGCGGCGAGAAAGCGCGCCTTGGCGGCGTTGGCGCGCGCGAGTTCGTCGGTGCGCTCGGCCACGCGGACCTCAAGCTGCCGCGTCAGGTCCTCGGCATGGTTCATCGCGGTGACGACGCGGCCGACCAGGGCCACGGCAAAGCACCCCAAGGCCGGCGGCATCACGAACGGCATCCAGAAGAAGTCGGTCAGCGGCGTCCAACCTTCGAGAAACGCGTAGTCGTGCCAAGCCGCCGCGACCACCGCCGTCATGCCCGTGAACAGGCCGAGCAGAGCGTTGCCGCGCAGGTGCCGGACGGCGGTCCAGAGGATGCCGAGTGCGATCAGCGTGAAGGGGGCCAGCAGCGGATAGGTCAGCGCGCGCAGCGGCTCGAGCCGGTGCGTGGCCGCGGCCGCGATGCCGAGCAACGGCAACAGCGTGCCGACCGCGATGGCCAGCCGCCTGAAGCGCGGCCACGGCCGCTGCGACAGCGCGATCGCGAACAGGCCGAGCAGCGCGATGGTCGCGCACTGGAGCGCGAAGAAGAACCAGGTGCCGACGGGGCCGGGCATCGGTGAACCGGTCTCGTAGTGTTCGTAGTTGCGCACCGACGCGATCAGCCACAGCAGGCCGAACAGACCGACGGCCGTCTCGCTGCGGCGCCGCCACCAGATCAGCAGCATGAAGCTGGCGAGCGCTGCCGCGGCGACGTTGAGCAGGCGCGGCTGCGTGATGGCGAGGCTGCTGTCGCGGATGTAGATCGGCAGCAGGTCGGCCTCGGGGCCGACCCGGAGCTCGGACAGGCCGGCGCCGCGCGACCCGAAGCGCAACGCCAGTTCGATCTCGTTGCGCCCGGCGCGCAGCAACGATGGTGCGACATCGAATTGGACCGGCAGCCGGCGGGGCCGCGGGCTGGCGTCGCCGGGCCAGTCGTGTTCGTGCAGCAGCTGGCCGTTCAACAGCACGCGGTGCGAGTTGCTCAGGCGATCGATGCGCAGGGCCCACAGCGCCGTTGGCGCCTCGGGCAGATCGAACGACACGCGGTAGCGGGCGCGGCTCTCGCCTTGCGGCAGGCCGCGCAGCGTCAGGGTGTCGGGCAAGGTCACGGGTGCCCAGCCGCCGCTGTCTTCGGCGGCGAACTCGGCGGCGCGCAGGACCTGCGCGGACGGGCTCGATGCCGACGGGGCGAGCGCGCCGCCGAGCACCAGCACGAACGTCAGCACGAACGCCAGCATCAGCACCACCAGCGCCAGTATCCATGCGACATGCCGGCCCGTCACCGGGCCGGCACCCTCGAGCCGTTGATTCATCGTCGTCGTTCTGCGGGGCATGGTGCCCGTGGGGTCAGGCGTCGAGCTTAACCGGGGCGGCGCCGCCGCCCCGGCGTTCGGCAGGCGCTCAGAGCGGCTGCTGGACCGAGAACATGAACTGTTTCTGCGACGGCCGGATCAGCGCGTTCAGGCCCATCCCGCGCAGCGACAGATTGGTCCATTCCGTGACGTTGAACGGCACACCGGCGGTCGTGGTCGTGGCCGCGGCAGCGCGGAAGTTGTAGCCGTCGCGTGGGTTGTTGATCGCGATCGTCTCCAGCCGCTCGTCGACGCCACCCACCGTCTTGGCCCGACGGACGTACGTGCCTGCCGTGCTGTCGACGCTGATGACGGTGTTGGTCGACTCGGTGATGACCGGCGTGGTCAGCAGTTGTTTGGTGACGATCATGTCCCAGCCCGTATAGACACGGTCGACCGCCGGCATCACGTTGACGCGTTGCTTGGTGGCCACCTTGAAGCTGCCGTCGTTGAGGTTCACGGACACCAGCATCAGATCGCCATTGCCGGCACGGTAGGCGTAGAGGCTGCCGAAGCCGCTGTTGGAGAACCCGCCGTCCGCATTGACCGTGAAGGTCGGCAGGTCACTGGCGCCAGCCGTGGTGCAGGTGGAGGTCAGGCTCCAGGTGCTGGGGTCTTGGCAAACCGTGGCGGCGGTGGCGGTGCCCGTGGCATTGAGCGTGACCGTGAGCGCCTGGCCCAGGGAGCCGGTGCCGGCGTCCTGGTACTCCATGCCCATCATGTTCCAGGTGCCTTCGAGTTCGGCCAGCGTATGGGTCTGCTCGGGGAAGGCGAAGTACAGGTCGTAGCCGCCCTTGTCGTCAGACGCGCGCGACACGATCACACCGGCTTGAGAGACGAGGATGTCGGCCGTGCCGGTGTCGTCGGTGAAGTGGCAAGCCTCGGTCGGGTGGGCTTTCCAGGTGCTGGTGCTGCCGTCCGGGTCGGTCTGGACCAGTGTGGCGGCATTGATCGTGATCTTGCCGGACGAGGGGACGAGGTTATCGTCCTTCGGGCTCACGACCCGGTAGGTGCCGCTGCGCAGTGCCGCGCAGTTGCTGGCCGGGGGCTTGAGCAGCAGCTCGGCTGGCAGCGAGGCGGTCGGGCTGGTCGGGGTCTCGACCGGCGCGGGGGCGGCGGGCGATGTCACCACGATGGTCTCGGTCAGCATGGCGAGCGTGGTGCCGGCCGCGGTGAACTGGGCGGCCAATGCGTCCAGCGCCTGGTCGTAGGCATTGCCCGTCGACGTGGTGGTGGCCGGCGTGAGGGTGCCGGTCAGCACGTCGACGGAACTCAGGTCGATGCCTGCGGCGGCGAGCGTGGTCTTGACGGTGGCGACCGCCGCGGTGACCTTGTCGCTCGTGACGGCCGCGGCGGCGCTCGTGTCGAAGGCGGTGAAGTAGGCCGCCGGATCGGTGCCTGCCAGGCTCGCGACGATCAATTGTGTGACCGGGTTGATGTTGGCGACGGCGGTGCTGCCGGAGCCCGTGGCGACCGAGAAGAGATCGGTGCCGTCGGCGGCGGTGACCTTCAGCACGCAAGGCAGCGCACCACCGGTGACGCTGATGGTGTAGCTGCCGTCGACGTTCGACGGGGCGGTGCCGGTGCCGGTGGCGCACTTGGCCGAGACCGGCTGGCTGGCGATGGCTGCGCCGGTGGCGGCGACGCCGCTGAGGCTGAGCGCGGCCGGGGTGACGACGGTGCCGGGGCTCGTGCCCGTGTCAACGGGTGCCGGGTCCGAGGAGCCGCCGCCGCCGCAGGCGGCCAATGCTGCGGCGCTGACCGCCGCGAGGATCCAGATCGATTGCTTCATGGTGTTCTTCCTTGTGTCCAACGAGGGGTTGCCGGTGCGCGCTGCGGCATCGCGGCGTTCACCTGTTCTTCGGCTGGGGTTGCCAGCTGGACGCATTTTGAAAAGCGCGCTCGCGGCCGTGCATCGGCCAAACGGCTGAGCCGGGCACACGTGGGTCGTGGCTTCGTGAAGAACTGCGCGGCGCCGCGCCGTCAGCGGGGGTCGTCGACCGCCTGGCGTTGCAGCAGCATCGCGTCGCCGTAGCTGAAGAAGCGGTAATGCTGCTCGATCGCGTGGGCATACAGCGCGCGGATGCGATCGAAGCCGGCGAAGGCGCTGACCAGCATCATCAGCGTGCTCTTGGGCAGGTGGAAGTTGGTGACGAGCACGTCGACGACGCGGAACTTGAAGCCGGGGGTGATGAAGATGTCGGTGTCGCGGCTGCCGGCCTGCAGCGTGCCGCCGAGCGCGGCCGATTCGAGCGCGCGCAAGGTGGTCGTGCCGACCGCGATGATGCGGCCACCGGCGAGGCGGGTGCGCGCGACGGCCTGCACGGTGGCCTCGGGCACATCGAACCACTCGCTGTGCATCTGGTGCTCGGCCAGGTTCTCGGTGCGCACCGGCTGGAAGGTGCCGGCACCGACATGCAGCGTGACATTGGCGGTGTGGATGCCGCGTGCGTCGAGTGCGTACAGCAGCGGCGCGTCGAAATGCAGCGCGGCCGTCGGCGCCGCGACGGCGCCGGGACGGGCGGCGAACACGGTCTGGTAGCGGCGCACGTCGTCGTCGGTGTCGGCGTGGGTGATGTAGGGCGGCAGCGGCACATGGCCGTGGCGCTCGAGCAGTGCGAGCGGTTCCTCCGGAAAGCGCAGGTGGAACAGCGCGCCTTGCGGCCCGCCGCGGCCAAGCACCACGGCGTCGAACGCATCGGCGAAGCGAACCCGGCTGCCGGGCTTGGGCGACTTGCTGGCGCGCAGGTGCGCCATCACCTCGCGGTTCGGCAGCACCCGCTCGACGAGCGCCTCGACGCTGCCGCCGGTCGCCTTCACGCCCAGCAGCCGCGCCTTGATCACGCGCGTGTCGTTGAAGACCAGCAGGTCGCCGGGTTCGAGCAGACCGGGCAGCTCGCGGAAGATGCGGTCGACGGCGCGGGCGCCGCGGCCATCGAGCAGGCGCGAGGCGCTGCGCTCGGCGACCGGGTGCTGGGCGATCAGCTCAGGGGGCAGGGCGAAGTCGAAATCGCCCAGGGAGAAGGAGCGGGGCATGGAGGCTGTACCGGCCTGTCGTGGGGCCGCATTGTTTCATGCGGCGGGGGCTGCTCAGTGGCCGGGTGGCGGCAGCTCCGAAGTCGCGGACGCGGCAGCCTGATCGCTGCGATCCCAAGCGAGTGCGGCGATCGAGCTGGTCAGCAGGATCGCAAGGGCGCAGGCAGTCAGTCTCAGGATCAGTTTCATGGCGGCGTGGGCGATGAGTGGGTCGACAGGCGGCAGTGTCGGGCGATGCGGGCGCGGCGCCAACGACGTTCGACACTGTCGCACCAATCTGCGCGCGCATAGGCCCGAGATGGCACGTTGCGCGGGCAGATGTCACGCAAAGGTTACGTTTCGCTGCGACGAGAATCGCCGCATGCTCGCCCCCGCCCCATCTGCTCCGCAGCGTGCGCTCGAAAAGCTCGGCCTGCTGCGGCCGATCGATCTCGCGCTGCACCTGCCGATGCGCTACGAGGACGAGACGCGGCTCGTGCCGATCGGTGCGTTGCGCGACGGCGTCACCGCACAGGTCGAGGGGGTGGTCAGCGATTGCGAGGTGCAGATCCGCGGCCGGCGCCAGCTCGTCGTGCGCCTGCACGACGGCCACGATGACCTGGTGCTGCGCTTCCTGCATTTCTACCCGTCGCACCAGAAGGCGCTCGGTCTCGGCAAGCGGGTGCGCGTGCGCGGCGAGGCGCGCGGCGGCTTCTTCGGGCTGGAGATGGTGCACC
>JBDUAG010000188.1:0-7048 GCA_040004785.1 Burkholderiales bacterium
GATTCCGCGCACCACACCGTGGCGCGGGGATCATTGAGCCGCGCTCCGATGGTAACAACGCCGGTGCGTGTCGTCGTCCAGCATCGCAGCTGCTATCGCTATTGGAAGTCGCGGCCCGTATCGTCGTCCGTCACGGGGCTGACTATCGAGCGCCGAGGCGACGCCCTCCTGCTCGAAATCTCCGGCGCTCGCGTCGGCGGTCGCATGGTTGCGTGACCACCAATGCGACCTCGTGGTTATCGACGTGTTCCTCAAGATTGGCTCTGGGTTGGGGTTCGAGCGCCGCGCAAGTGAGTTGAACAGACGCATGACGCTCGTCGTGTTGAGCAACTACGCGACCCCGACCATGCGGCGCATGTGCCTTGAAATGGGAGCCAACAAAGTATTCGACAAGTCGGAAGAGTCGGAAGAGCTGATCGAGTTTTGCGTAGACTTAGCCCGCACACATATCGCTCCGCACACCCATTGAGGGAGCACTCCGCGCGGAATCGGCGGTCGAAGCGAATCTCCGGAAACGCGCGATTGACGCCTCGTCAACTGTTCGCCACGCACGTTCAGACAGGACATGCGGATCGAGTCTGGGTGAAATTGCCGGACCGACCCCCGGTCGGCAGCGGCAGCAACTGGGCATCGTCCATCAGCAGATCGGCCAGGCCCAGGGCGCGCTTCGCGCCGGCAGCATCTCATGGCCGTCTTCCGGCACGCGATCCCACGGATCGATCCAATCGATGTGTTCGGCACCTCTTGAAGAAAAGTGTCATGCACAGCTTCGTGGGCCCGTTTCATGTCAGGCAGACCGCGCCCAGTGGCGATGGACCCGTGGCGCGCTCATGTCCGGTACCGCCGAAACATTTCGTCTAGGGCCTCGCGCAGGCCTGCTAACAAATCGCCTTGACGCGGTGATCGCCCCTCGATACGGTAACGACCCTGCGTCGGTTGAATATGGCGGCTTCGGAGGAGCATGATGCCTTTGCGATCGAAACTCTTCACGGTGCCTGCCGACAAGAAGCTGGAAGCGTGTCTCATCAGCGATCAGGCACACGTCACTCCAGGTAGCGTCGGAGATCACGTCAAAAACATTCAGATTGCGTTGAGCCAGCTGAGTAACGTGTTTTTGAAGATCGACGGCATCTATGGACCAAAGACTGCCGCAGCGGTAAAAACGTACAAGAATTCCCGTGGGATCCTTGGTCCGGGTCAGAAGACCGTCGACGATATCGTCGGCAAGGGCACGGTTAAGCGCCTCGACGACGAGATGGTCAACTTGGAGAGCCAGGCGCCGCCGCCCAGCCGGTTTGTAGCGACCACCGTTCTCGGTCCGATCCGCCATAGCCATGCCGCATGCCCGCCAAACAATCCTGTGACGGGCAGCCAGGACCGTTGTCATCATTTCGGGACGCCCATTAATCCGCTAGGCTTTGGTCGCAAGATCAACTTGGGTGGCGAGGGCGAGACGGATTACCTGGGTTTCGAGGACTTTGTGCCAAATCGATTTGGTATCGAGCCCCGCAACCGGCCACTTCGGCCGCTGACTGCCACCCTTCCGGATCACTCCGCCAGCGACATCTGCATGCGGTTCGCACCAATTCTAAAAGACGGCTCGGAGGAAAAAGGCAAGGCCGAGATACTGCGGATTGCCGCTCCAGGATGCCGCATGACGTTTTGCGGCCTCGATGCGAGGTTCATCCCGACCATGATGTCGCTGGGCCCCATCATCGAGACGGTCAGAATTAAGAACTTCGTCCCCCCCACGGCGCCAAGCGATCCCGACATCATCGTGCACGTGCTCGTGCGGATCTGATAGCTGATTGCGGCGGATTCGTCGCCCTCCTACTCAGAGGGCGATGTGCCCCTGATGTACGCAGGGTCCGTCGCGGTGCTTCCCTATCGGGTTGGCCAGAGTAGCGAATCCCTCGACCCTGCACGGCCGCGCGGCCGCTAACGTGCCGCCAGTGGCGGCAGAAACTTCAGTTTCGCTCGACGCACCAAGGTTGCCGCCATGTCGAGCTTGCAAGGCACGCGGTAGGACCGCCGGGTCAGACCGTGCGTATCGGTCAACGCCGCCGAATGAAGCGGCAGCTCTGGCGGCTTTGCGGCGGGGCAATGAACGGCGGCTCGTGGCCGCACCGGCCACTGTCGACGTGCGCACGGCCGACGTGATGCTGAGCGATGTCGATTGCACGCTCGAAGACTTGCCGCATGCGCCGGCGGTGCGACTGGGGCTGGGGCCGGGGCTGCGCATGCTCGTGGGGCTCAAGACTGAGTCCATGGAGCGCATCGTGGTCGCGCGGCGGGAGCGTCTGTTCGAGTCGGCCGAGGATCTGGCGCGGCGTGCGCAGCTCGAGCACCAGGACATGAAGTTGCTGGCCGGCGCCGATGCGCTGATGCCCCTGTCGGGACATCGGCGGCAACAGGTCTGGGACGCCTCGGCATGGCGATCGGCTCCGGCGCTGTTGCGCGAGGCCTCGTTCGACAAGGAACTGCTCGAGTTGCCGCCGGCACCGGAGGGCGAAGAGATCCTGTTCGACTACGAGGCGCTGCGCCTGACGCTGCGGCGCCATCCGCCGGCATTGCTCCGCCCTCGAAGCAACCCGTCCCAGTGGACGGCACTGCCCATGTAGGTTTCGAGTCCGACCCCGCCCAGTCGGCCGTCAGCCTTTTCCTTGTACTTGGCCGTGGCGACCACGAGAATGAGGTCGGCGTCGTGAATGCCTGCCTCCAAGAAGAGGTTCTTGTCTACGAGGGCGTCGAGGTCGTAGCCGATCCAGGTGACATGGACCTCCTGAATCTCCTCCAGCGTGTCCGCCAGCTTCTTAACCCAAGCCTTGTGTTGCGCGTCGTCCCAACTATAGGAGGCGAAGACTTTTGTTTTTCCCCCTGTGTGGATGTGACCTGGGACAAGGAACTGGTCGATGCATCGACCGCCCGCATGATCAACAAGCCGGCCACGCTCGACACGATCGTCGCAACGAACTTGCACGCCGACATCCTGAGCGACCTGGCCGCTGCACTCGCCGGCAGCCTGGGCATTGCGCCGACAGGAAACATCGACCCGGAGCACCGCTATCCGTCGATGTTCGAGCCGATCCACGGTTCGGCCTTCGACATCATGGGCAAGGGCCTGGCCAAGGTCGAGCGGCCCGGCTACGCGACCCTGCAAACGCCGATCAGCGAGGCCCTGTCCGCCGAGGGCCAGCGACTGGAGTCGCTGCCCGACCTCGACGCGGGAGAGCATTCGATTTACACAGCCGGCCGGTGTCGATGACTGGCACCACGTGACCTTCAAACGCGAAACACGACATCGAGATCCACGGCCACAGGTCGCTGTCAGTCGGAAGCCCGCATTGCTGGCTGTCGGCAACCTCGGCCATCCGAACGAGCGACGGCGCACACAACGCGCCGTATTCCAGCGGCGCCCGTCAATCTCGCCCCGTACAGTGTGTTCCACGGACTTCTCCTTCAGTTCCAGGTTGATGACTCGACGTCACCATCTTGTGCGCGACCGACGATGGTCTGTAGTGGAAGTCCCTTCGTATTCGCGCGGCAACGCTTCGTCGTTGCGTAGTCGAGTGCTCGGGAGAGTCATCGTGCCACTGTTGTCGAGCGAGGCAATCCGCCTCGTTCTTCGACAGGAGCAGAACCATGGAATTCCGCACTCCGACCGTCTCCGCGCTGCGTCAGCGCATGCTCGACGACATGCGCATGCGCAAGCTGCAGCCGCGAACCCAAGCAGGCTACATCCGCGCGGTGCGCCGTCTGGCCATCTTCCTCGAGCGAGCGCCTGACACCGCGACCGCCGACGATCTGCGCCGTTTCCAACTGCACTTGGTCGACCAGGGCGCCTCGCCGATCACGATCAACGCCACGCTCACCGGGCTGAAGTTCTTCTTCGAGATCACGTTGAGCCACGGCGAGGTGTTGGCCAAGGTCCAGCCCGTGCGTGTGCCGCAGACCTTGCCGGCTCATCACGTCAACGTCGCCCGTGGCCTGGCGGCATGTGCACCTGAATGGGCGCTACGCATTCCGTGAAGGCGCTCGAGCCATCGATCTGGACGCCATTGTCCGGGGCCTCAAACTCGGGTAGCAGGGGCTGGCCGCGTGACGGTGACCTATGATCATCATGCGGGTCCCACCGCGCTCGGCGCTCCCATGAGAGCGGCGGGCAACCTCGAGTTGACGTCCTGCAGTCAACCGAAATGTGCGCATGGACGAAACGTGACAATCTCTACCAACCCCGCCCCCAGCGACAAAGCCATCGCAGCGCTTCTCGAACAGTACAGGTGCCCAACGCCCTTCGCTGCTGCACGCGCGATCTTGATGGGCAACATCGCCTCGCCGACCCTCAGCCTGTCGCCGCTGGCCGCACTGGAGACGCTGTGGGATGGGCAAATGCCTGTATTCGAATCCGGTGACGACGCACAGGCGCTCTTCGACGCGTTAATCGGCGGCTTGTGGAATCGGCTGGCGGACCATCAAAGCAGTCGCCATCCGTTTCAACTGGTTCGCGCTCCAGTAGCGAGCACACGGCCGGAACTCGGCGCGCTTGCGCTGACGCGCAAACAAGAAATCGCCGGCTTCGTGACTGGGCTGTTTGGCAAGGAGGAGCAACTGCAACTGCCCGAAAAAGCTCACCAGGCCCTACTGTCCCTTGCTGAGGTTCACTCCATGTTCGCGGCCTCGGCCGACCTGCTCGCGGACCGAACAAAGCCGGCAGCCGAGCAAAGCCTTGCGGAATTCGCCCGCAACGCGCGAAAGATGACCGCCATTGCAGAAAGCTCGATCAACAAGGTGGTCCAGGCATGCAAGCGCGCGCGGACCCACCACGGCGAGCCCATGGCTGCGAGGTTCACTGACAGAGATGCCTTCCACTGGGAAGTTGACGAACCACCCTTCGTGGAGTCACCGCTGAGTCAGCAGCTCACTCGCAATGGAGTCACGGTGCAGGTCCAGATCTACGGGGACGGCGAAGGAAAGTGGATCCTCGAAGTGGTCGACCAGCAGAACAATTCTCACGTCTGGGACAACCCCTTCGAAACCGACCATCTGGCTCTGGCTGAAGCCGTTCGGGCACTGGAAGAGGAACCGATGGAATTCCTCTCCGATCCGGCTAGCCCACTCGAAGTCCACTGAGCGCGGGCGGCTTCCGCCTGCGGCGGAAATTTTCGGCGGTTCGGGCGTACACCCCCTTCAAGCAACCAGGCCTGAAGCAACGGGTTGATCGCAGGGATCTTGGGCATGACGGTCTCCGTGGTGGAACCGTCAGTGCTGCCGAGCAGCGAACTTATGTCCAGCGCGGCGAACCGCCGCAACGCGGATCGCCAGCGTCTGCGCGCCCTCCCGGCCTATGCCTTGCCAGAACTTCTCATAACTGGGGTCTTCTCATAATGGCCGGAGGCGGTCCGCGAAGTGACGTTGCCCAGTGGCGGCAGCCCCTCGAAAAGCCGCCATCGAAACGTCAAAGTCAACTCTTTGTTGCCTAGGAGCCGACCCGGCAAGCCAAGGGAGATCAGCACTGGACCAAATGGGCCCCTCTCAGGCAGGGTCGGCAACCACCAATTCCAAATGCATGCTTAGAAGCCGGCCTCTCGCCTCCGCCGCCGCGAGTCCCATCAACCTTGTTGCGCATCTCCGCGGCGATTTCTTTGCGAACGCTCAAGCGCTCGCTCGACGCTCGAACCCCAATTCCAGCGCCGACATGATGGCCGAAGTGCGTACTGGCTTCTCGAAATATTGAAGTCGATACGCTGCCGCCGCCGCCGAAAGCTCCGACTCTTCAAGATGGCCGTCCCGCATCTGACCCGTGAGAACCACGACAGGACAGGTGGAACTTTGAGCCCGGATCTCGACGATCACGGTTCTGGCGCTCTGCTTGTTGACCAGCCAGTCGATGACGTACCCGTCAAACGGCTCAACCGAGACGGCCTTCGACAGGTCATCGACCGTATAGAAGGCGGTCGCGTCGAGGCCCACCTCGTTCATGTACTGCGCAATGCTTTGCGCAAGGTCGCGGTCGTCGTCTAGAACAGCGATTCGCCGCGCGGAACGTGCAGTCGCCTGGATCAACAACCGTTTGACTTCATAAGACTCCACGCCCGCGGCCTCGCCAGCCGGCACGACCAGCCATTCACCAGCTGTGGGGCGTGTTGCCACCAGAGGACCGGGGCGCGCGAGCTGCGGGGTCTCGCCGAGCCATACCGAGCAGGGGATGCGGAGCGAGCCGCTGACCAGAAGTGCGGATGCCGTGTTGCCCGAGGGCGAGTCAGCCACCAGCGACTGCAAGGTCTCGCCGAAATGGTCGGCAATGTCTCGCAGCTCTTCCAGCGTCCACGCCGATTCGTCGATCAGGCGTCGCCGCACCTGCTGATACGACTGACCGAGAGCCTTTTCCAATGCCGCCGCGCGCTTGCGCTCCCCGACGCCGTGGCGTTCCAGCAAGCGATTGACGCAGAGCGTTCCCAAGGAAGGTTGACGGTCGCCAGGCGGCTCAGTTGTCATTTTTTGAATGTTTTAACCAGCGGGGCAGAACTTCAATCGTTGAGATTTGAACGAAAATCGGTAACAGTTCGTGATACATATCATTTTTCGACTTATTTATCACGACAATCCGCGTAACTTATCCAAGTTCGTTAACTTTCTCTCAACCGGCTTGTATCAAGGATGACTGATGGGAACCAAAAACGTCACATCTCGACCTTTTGTCATCCGCACATTGTGCCTTGCAGCGGCTCTTTTCTCCATGTCTGCGACCGTGCAGGCGGTCGATGGCTGCAAGGTGCTGCTGTGCTTGGCGGGCAACTGGAAAAACATCAGCCAGTGCCGGCCAGACGTTGAACAAGCGATGCGCGACGTGGCGCGCGGTCGCGGATGGGCAAGTGGTGCCGCGGCGGCGAGCTCGGCTGGGTCTTCGACATGGCCGAAGACCGCTTGAGCGATGTGCGCAGCCACAAGGCCATCGGGTTCGACTATACGGGCGTGGTGAGCAGCCCCGACGTGCGGACGCCGATCATGATGTACCTGCTCAATGTCATGGACGAGCTGGTCAACGGAG
>JBDUAG010000189.1:0-7009 GCA_040004785.1 Burkholderiales bacterium
GGCGAGAGCTGCGTTGTCTTGCGATCGACATGGCGCGTGAGCACGGCGTCGATGTCCACCGCCTCGCCGATGCAGCCGTGGAGCAGCGCGTCGAAGTGCACGGAGTCGCACTTCTCGAAGCCTTCCTGTTCGCGCATGTGGGCATCGACGACCTTGGCCTCGGCGCCCGAGATCAACCATTCGTACAGGCCTTGCAGCGCGATCTCGCGCGCGCGCCGGCGCGCCGACTTGGGGCGGGGGCGCTTGCTGACCGGCGGCGCGGGCGCGGCGGGCGCGGTGATGATCGGTTCGGTCACGAGAGGTCTTCCATCAGGTTCGCCATCTCGACGGCCACGCGGGCGGCATCGCGGCCCTTGTCGGCCGTGCGGGCCCAGGCCTGGGCTTCGTTCTCGACCGTGAGCACGGCGTTCGCGATCGGTATGCCGTGGTCGAGCGCGACGCGCGTCACCGCGGCGCCGCTCTCGTTCGCGACGAGCTCGAAGTGGTAGGTTTCGCCGCGGATGATGCAGCCGAGCACGACCAGCGCATCGCAGTCTTCGTTCTCGGCCAGTGCGTGCAGCGCCACCGCGACTTCCAGCGCGCCCGGCACGGTGATGTGCCGGATGTGCTTCGGGCCGACGCCGAGCGCGGCGAGCTCGGCGAGGCAGGCGGTCGCGAGGGCATCGGTGATTGCGGCATTGAAGCGCGCCTGCACGATGCCGATGCGCAGCGATCGGCCGTCGAGCGGAGCGATCAGGCCACCGCTGGTGGTAGCGCTTTTATCGGCTTGTTGCATGGTCGGCGTCTTGCATGGATAAGGATTTCAGGTGTCGGCGGCGACGAAGCCGGTGACTTCGAGACCGTAGCCGGTCATGCTGGGCATGCGGCGCGGGCTGCCGAGGAGTTTCATCTTCGCGATGCCGAGCTCGCGCAGGATCTGCGCGCCGATGCCGTAGGTGCGCAAGTCCATCTGGCCGGTCGGGCGCGGCGCGCCGTTCGTGGCGGGCAGTACATGCGGGACCAGCGCGGCCACGTCTTCGCCGCAGTTGAGCAGGATGGCAGCACCGCGCGCGCTCTTGTGCAGCACGGCGAGCGCCTTCGGCAGTGGCCAGGAATGCTGGCTCGTGTCGCCGACATCGAGCAGGTCCATCACCGAGAGCGGCTCGTGCACGCGCACCAGAACTTCGTCGGCGGCGGTCCACTGGCCGCGCGCGAGCGCGAGGTGCAATCCGCCGGTGCGGTCGCGGAACGCGCTGCAGTCGAACTCGCCCTGTGCGGTGACGAGCGGGCGCCGGCCGACGCGCTCGATCAGGGTCTCGTTGCGGCTGCGGTACTCGATCAGGTCGGCGATGGTGCCGACCTTCAGCGTGTGTTCCTTCGCGAACGCGATCAGGTCCGGCAGGCGCGCCATCGTGCCGTCGTCCTTCATCACCTCGCAGATCACCGAGGCCGGCGACAGGCCGGCCATGCCGGCGAGGTCGCAACCGGCTTCGGTGTGCCCGGCACGCATCAGCACGCCGCCTTCCTGCGCGCGCAACGGGAAGACGTGGCCGGGCTGCACCAGATCGCTCGCCTTCGCGTCACGCGCGACGGCGGCCTGCACGGTGCGGGCACGGTCGGCCGCCGAGATGCCGGTCTCGACGCCGGTGGCGGCCTCGATCGAGACCGTGAACGCGGTGCCGTGGCGCGTGCCGTTGCGGCTCGTCATCGACTGCAGCTGGAGGCGGTCGCAGCGCTCGGGCGTGAGCGTGAGGCAGATCAGGCCGCGGCCGAAGCGCGCCATGAAGTTGATGGCCTCGGGCGTGATGTGGTCGGCTGCGATCACCAGATCGCCTTCGTTTTCGCGGTCTTCCTCGTCGACGAGGATGATCATGCGACCGGCCGCCAGCTCGGCGACCAGCTCGGGAATGGGGGAGATTGCCATCCTTTGATTGTAGGTGGCGGCCCGGGTGTGCCCGGACCCGACTCAGCCAGCCTTCGGGGCCGTCAGCATGCGCTCGACATAGCGCGCGATCAGGTCGATTTCGAGGTTTACGCGCTGGCCCGATTTCAGCGTGCCGAGCGTCGTGTTTTCGAGCGTATGCGGGATCAGGTTGATGCTCAGCTCACACCCTGCGTCGCCGTCGATCACCCGGTTCACCGTCAGGCTCACGCCGTTGACGGTGATCGAGCCCTTGTACGCGATGAAGCGCGCCAATTCGGCTGGCGTGCGGATGCGCAGCTCCCACGATTCGCCGACCGCAGCGAAATGGCTGACCTCGCCGATGCCGTCCACATGGCCGCTGACCAGGTGGCCGCCGAGGCGCTCGTTGGCGCGCATCGCCTTCTCGAGGTTCACCGGGCCGGGTTCGCTCAGCCCGGCGGTCTTGTCGAGGCTCTCGGCGGAGATGTCGAGCGTGAACCGCGAGGCCGCGGCGTCGAAGGTCGTGACGGTCATGCAGGCGCCGTTCAGCGCGATGCTGTCGCCGAGCTGGACGTCATCGAGGTAGCCGGGGGGTGTGGTGATCGTGAGCCGTTTGCCGTGCGACGGGTCGGCGCCGAGCGTGTGCGCTTCTGTGATGCGGCCGAGGCCGGAGATGATGCCGGTGAACATCAGGCGATTGTCGCAGGGCGTGCAATCAAACGCAGGTCGCTGCCTATCTGCGTGACGCTTTCGAAGCGCAGTGCGAGGCTGTCGTTCAATGCCTCCAGCGGGCCGAAGGCCGCGAGGTCTCGGCCGACGCCGAGCAGCTTGGGCGCCATGTAAATCAGGAACTCATCGACCAGGCCTTCGCGCACGAACGATCCGTTCAGCTTGTGGCCGGCCTCGACATGCAGTTCGTTGATGCCACGCCGCGCGAGATCGGCGAGCACCGCGGCGAGATCGACCTTGGCGTTGGCGCCCGGCAAGAGCGCGATCTCGGCGCCGCGCTCCGTCAGCGCGGCGGCGCGGTTCGCATCGAGCGTGGCGGCGTAGACCAGCGTGCGGCCGGGCGCGTCCAGGATCTTCGAGGCGGGCGGCGTCTCCAGCCGCGAATCGACGATCACGCGCAGCGGTTGCAGCGCGGTCTCGACGAGGCGCACATCGAGGCGCGGGTTGTCGTCGAGCACGGTGCCGACGCCGGTCAGCACGGCCCCGGCGCGTTTGCGATACGCGTGGCCATCGGTGCGCGCGTCGGGCCCGCTGATCCACTGGCTCGCGCCGTTGTTCAGCGCGGTGCGGCCGTCGAGCGAGACGGCGGCCTTCAGCCGCACCCAAGGCCGGTTGCGTTGCATGCGCGAGAAGAAGCCGATGTTGAGCTCGCGCGCCTCCTGCGCGAGGGCGCCGGCCTCGACGGTCACGCCCGCCGTGCGCAGCCGCGCCGCGCCCTGGCCGGCCACCAGTGGGTTCGGATCGAACAGCGCCATCTCGACACGCGCGATGCCGGCCTCGATCAGCGCGTCACAGCACGGCGGCGTGCGACCGTGGTGCGAGCACGGCTCCAACGTCACATGAGCCGTCGCACCGCGCACGCTTTCGCCGCGCGCCAGTGCGTCGCGCAAGGCCATCACCTCGGCGTGCGCACCGCCGGCCTGCTGCGTGTGGCCGCGGCCGAGCACGCGGCCATCGGGTGCGGTGATGATGCAGCCGACACGCGGATTCGGGTCCGACAGTCCGATGGCACCGCGCGCGAGCGCAAGCGCTTCGTGCATCGGCGTGGCGAATGTTGCGCTCATGGAGGCGGCCATGCTACCGCGCCGCCAGTGCGAGGGCGCCGCTCAGGCGCGGGTCGACGCCGGCGATGACGGAGTGCAGCGTGACCTGCTGCGCCACGCCGCTGCGGTCGCTCCAACGCACGGTGACCGACGCGGCCTTGGCGTGCGGCATCCCGGTGGTCTCGATGCGACGGTCGAGCACATACGCGGTGCCCACGTTGACGCTGCGAGACGCGCTGGCGATCGCGCTGAACGTGCGCTCGCTGCGCAGCGTCTCCATGTCTTGCTGTGCCAGCCGCACGGCCTCGGTGCGCTGGCGCGCCACGTCGGCGGCCAGCCGCAGGTGGCCCTGGACGCGGGCGATCGAGACCATGCCGAGCGAGAGCACGAGGAAGGCGATGAGCGCTTCGAGCAGCGAGGTGCCGCGCTGGGCGTGAGGGGCGGTGTGGTGCATGGGTGATCTCTCCTCAGAAGTCGCGCCAGCTGCCGCTGACACGGGCAAAGCTGCCGGTTTGGTGGGCCAGCGCGGCAAGCACGTCGGCATCGAGGCGGAAGTCGGGTGCGGCCGGGCCGGCGTAGCTGCCTTCGTTGATCACAGCGCCTTGCACCAGCGTGCCGGTGCCGCTCACGGTCACGGACGTGGCGTAGAGCGCGCCGACGATCGTGACGCCGCCGTCCAGGCGTGCGCCGCCGCTCGCGACGATCACGACCGGGTGGGCGGCGGAGCCCAAGGCGAGTGGCCCGGTCAGTGTCAGGTCACCCTCGACCCGGATCAGCACGCTGCCGGCGGCGATGGCCTCGCCGATGGCGTGTCCGCAGTCGGCACCACAGGCGACGAGCGCCACGACCGACTGGCTCTGCCATGTCGGCTTGTCGATGCCGAAGAAGGCCGCGAAGAACTGATCGGGGGTCTGGCTGGCCGCGTCGCGCGTCGTCAGCGCCAGCGTCGGCGGGTGGCGCAGACCGGCGAAGAGGGCGAGCGTGGCCTCGGCATGGGCCGTCGCATCGGCGGTGCTGGCCGAACCCGCCGCGCATGCACCGGCCAGGCTGGTGCAGCCGTCGGCGCTGATGCGCACTGCACCAGCGTGCGTCGTGGGCTGGAAGCGCAGGTTGAAGGACGGCGTGGGTTCGTTGCCGACCGGTGCGGCCAGCATGACCGGACCGCTCGCCGGGCAACTGCACGACCAGCCGTTCACCGTGCGCACGCAGCTGCCTTGCCGCCCCGTCGGCGTGGCGGTGCCGGTGGTGCGGTCCAGCGTGAGGTAACGCTCTCGGAACGTGGGTGTGGTGGCGGCCGGGTCGGTGTCGGGCTGGCAGTCCGCGCCGATGCGCTGCGTGCTGTTGAGCTGCGCGAGCGCCCATTCGAGGCCGGCCTCGGCCGCTTCGAAGGCCTGCGTCGCACGGGCCTGGTTCGCGGCCGCGCGCTGCTCGGCAATGAGGTGGCGGTGCAGGCCCAGCGACGCCAGCGCCAGCGCGAGGAACAGCATCAGCGTGACGACCAGCGCGGCCGCGCCGCGTTGCGATTTGACGGTGGTGTGCTTCATGGCGGACCTCAGCTTGCGCAAGTACCGACGATGGCATCGGCGCGCACGCGCACGTCGCTGCGCACGCTGCGCGTCACGCGCGCATCGCTCACCAGCGTCGCGCTGATGACGACCGTGAGGCTGCGAACCCGCTGACGCGGCGGGCAGGCCGCGCTGCCGGCGGCGCAGGTGCTCGGGCAGAAGGAAGCGAGGCTCACGTCCTGCACGCTGGGCGTGACGCTGAACGCGGTGACGGTGAGCGTGCCCGCGTCGGTCAGCGCCTGCCAGTTGCCGGCGCCGAGCTGCAGTTCGATCACGCCGGCGCGCAGCCGGAAGCCGAACTGCTCGTTGCCATCGACGACATCGTTCTCGGCCGCGTCCATCGAGTAGCGCAGGCTGACCGTGTCCGCGGCGGCCGTCTCGGGCGCGAACGTGGTGTAGGGGTTGGCGATTGCGACGTCGCCTGCGTTGCCCCAGTAGCCGGCGCGCCGCAGATCGCGGGTGACCAGGTCGGCGGCGGTGCGCAGGTCTTGCGTCAGGCGCGCTTCGAGGGCGAGCGCGCGGTGCTCGCGCAGCTGGCCGACGAGCATTGAGCCGCCGGCCGCAGCGATGAACAGCGCAACGGTGACGCCGATCATCAGCTCGATCAACGACAGGCCGCGTTGGTGGGTGGGTCGTTGCATCACAGGCTCCAGCAGCGGCGGTTGATCGGGTCGGCGTTGGCCAGGAGCGCATCGCTGCCCGAGGCATAGACCAGGTTCATGCCCAGAGCGCGCGCCGCCATGAAGCGGCAGTCGGCGTCGCGCGCCTGGGCGCCGGTGGCGGTCGCAAGCAGCTCGTAGCCGTCGGCGCTGAACGTGGTGATCTGGAGTGCGTAATGCCCGGCTTGCGAGACGGCGGCAGCGCCGAGCTCGGCCAGGTCGCCGTAGCGCGTGCTGCGGCTGCGCAGGCGCTCCTGCGCGCCCTGGATCTGCACCACGGCGGCCAGCACGTCGGCGCGGCGCGCCTTGCGGGCCTGGCTTTCGAAGCTCGGCAGGGCGATGCCGGACAGCACTGCCGCCACGGTCACCGCGGCCAGCGTGTCGATCAGGGTGAATCCGTTCTGGGCGTGTCGCATGGTCGCCTCCTCAGCAGGCGCGGTAGCCGGGCACGACGGGCGCCGGCGAGCATGAGCGCGCGCGGCCCATCACGTTGACGATGTGGCGCACCTCGCGGCCGTTCATGCCGATGATGCGGACGGTGCCGGTCGGCGTGCTGGTGCCGTGCATGGGGTCGAACAGCATCGATCCGGCGTTCGAGACGACGCTGACTTGATCGCTGTCCGCAATCGCCACCGTCTTGATCTCGTGCGCACCGGCGCGGCAGACGGCCGGGCCGCTGCCGTTGCAGACGCAATCGCCGGCGTTGCCGGTGTGAATCACGTAGCAGCTGCCGCCTGCGCGCGGCATGAAGCTCAGGCGCAGCGCCTGGTTGCGCGCCACCGCGGCGGTGCGGATGAGGTGGATGTCGTTGCTGAGCTGGCCGGCGGCGTTGTCGAGGCGGCGTGCATTGATCATGTCCTGCATGCCCGGCGCGGCGCTGGTGGCCAGCACGGCGCTGACGGCGAGCACCATGCTGGCCTCGATCAAGGTGAAGCCGCGTTGACGGTTGGGGTGGTTTTTCATCTGTGCTCCGGGGGGTGAACCGATGCACAGACTGTAGAAATTGCGGCCGTTCGCCGCGCCCCCTCGAGGTGGGAACGCGCCGGCCTCATGCGGGTGCCCTCTCGCGCTCCCCCGTTCGGGGGAGACGCCTCAGGGCCAAGCCGCTTGCAGGCGGCTCGGCTTCTCGGC
>JBDUAG010000190.1:0-7003 GCA_040004785.1 Burkholderiales bacterium
CCGGTCTGCGGGTTGAACGACATCGGCTGCCAGTTCTTGCCGCCGATCAGGTTCGGGCACACGCCCTTGGCCGGGTGGTTGGGGCCCGGACGCCTGTCCGGGTCTTCGGTGGGCTTGCCGCTGGCCACGTCGATCTTCGAGGCCCAGGTCGTCGGCACGTACTTCTCGGCCGAGATGATTTTGCCGGTTTCGCGATTGACCACATAGAAGAAGCCATTGCGGTCGGCCTTCATGTAGACCGGCGTCTTCACGCCTGCGATGACGAGGTCTCCGAGCACCAATTCGTTGACGCCGTCGTAGTCCCAGGCATCGGCGGGCGTGGCCTGCACCCACCACTTGATCTTGCCGGTGGCGGCGTCGAAGGCCAGGGTGCTGGCCGAATAAAGGTTGGAGAGCTTGCCGTAGTTGCCATCGCCGCTGCTGCGCACCACGGTGTTCCACGGGCCCGGGTTCGAGGTGCCCCAAAACACCGTGTCGGTCTTGGCATCGTAGGAGCCGATCAGCCACGGCACCGCGCCGCCGTGCTGCCAGCTGTCGCCCTTCCAGCTGTCGTTGTTGGCTTCGCCGGGGCCGGGCACCGTCCAGGTCTTCCACAGTTCCTTGCCGGTCTTGATGTCGTAGGCCTGCAGGCTGCCGCGGGCGCCGTATTCGCCGCCGCCGAAGCCGGTGATCACCATGTTGCGCACCACCAATGGCGGCGAGGTGATGACCGAGCCCTGCTTGTAGTCGACGACCGTCGTCGTCCACAGCTCCTTGCCGGTCGTGGCATCGACCGCCGACAGCTTGCCGTCGAGGCGGCCGACGAAGATCTTGCCGTCGGCATAGGTGACGCCCCGGTTGTTGACGTCGCAACAGGCGTATTGCAGCGTGTCGTCGGGCACCTCGGGCTGGTAGGTCCACTTCGTCGCGCCGGTGCGGGCGTCGAGCGCGTAGACGAACTTCGGTCCCCACGAGGTGCTCACATACATCGTGTCGCCGACGACGATCGGCGACGACTCGTTGGAGCGCAGCGAACCGAGCTGGAACGAGAACGCCATCTTCAGCTTGCCGACATTGGCCGTCGTCATCTGCTTGAGTGGCGAGAAGCGGGTGTTGTCGTAGCCGCGTCCGTACATGGCCCAGCCGTTCGCCTCGATGTCTCTGGCCTTGGCATCCTGCGCCTGGGCGCTGGCGAAGCCGGTGCCGGCCAGCAGCGCGCCGGCTGCCAGTGCGCACGCGGCGCGCTTGAATGTTTTGCTCATCTTGTCTTCTCCAGTGGTGTGCGATGGATTCGGGTGCGGGCGTCGGCGCGCACAGTCTCCCGCCGGTGGCAGGCATGGCCGCCGGGCAGGAAGCTGCGCGGGCGTCGCCCGTCGGATCAGCGGTCGTGCTTCAGAAGAAGCCCAGCGCGTTTGGCGAGTAGCTCACCAGCAGGTTCTTGGTCTGCTGGTAGTTGTCGAGCATCGCCTTGTGGTTTTCGCGGCCGATGCCCGATTCCTTGTAGCCGCCGAACGCTGCGTGCGCCGGGTAGGCGTGGTAGCAGTTGGTCCAGACGCGGCCCGCCTGGATGGCGCGGCCCATGCGGTAGGCGCGGCTGCCGTCGCGTGTCCAGACGCCGGCGCCCAGGCCGTAGGGCGTGTCGTTGGCGATCTGCAGCGCCTCCGCTTCGTCCTTGAAGGTGGCCACCGCCAGCACCGGCCCGAAGATCTCTTCGCGAAACACGCGCATGTTGTTGTTGCCTTTGAAGAGGGTCGGCTGGATGTAGTAGCCGCCGGCGAGCTCACCACCCAGCAGGGTGCGGTCGCCGCCGATCAGCACCTTGGCACCTTCCTGCTTGCCCACCTCCAGGTAGGACATGATCTTGTCCATCTGCATCGCCGATGCCTGCGCGCCCATCATCGTCTCGGTGTCCAGCGGGCTGCCCTGCTTGATGGCGGCCACGCGCTTGAGGGCCCGTTCGATGAACCGGTCGTACATCGACTCCTGGATCAGCGCCCGGCTCGGGCAGGTGCAGACCTCGCCCTGGTTGAACGCGAACAGCACCAGGCCCTCGATCGCCTTGTCCAGGAAGGCGTCGTCCTGCGCCATCACGTCGTCGAAGAAGACGTTCGGGCTCTTGCCGCCGAGCTCCAGCGTGGCCGGGATCAGGTTGGTCGCCGCGGCCTGCGCGATCGCGCGGCCGGTGGCGGTGGAGCCCGTGAAGGCGATCTTGGCGATGCGCTTGCTGGTGGCCAGCGGCATGCCGGCTTCCTTGCCGTAGCCGTTGACAATGTTCAGCACGCCCGGCGGCAGCAGGTCGGCGATCAGCTCGACCAGCACCAGGAGGCTGACCGGCGTCGATTCGGCCGGCTTGAGCACCACGCAGTTGCCGGCGCCCAGTGCCGGCGCGATCTTCCACGCGGCCATCAGGATCGGGAAGTTCCACGGGATGATCTGGCCGACCACGCCGAGCGGTTCGTGGAAGTGGTAGGCCACGGTGTGGTCGTCGATCTGGCTCAACGAACCTTCCTGTGCGCGCAGGCAGCCGGCGAAGTAGCGGAAGTGGTCGGCGGCCAACGGAATGTCGGCGTTCAGGGTCTCGCGGATGGGCTTGCCGTTGTCCACCGTCTCGGCGTAGGCCAGCAGTTCGAGGTTCTGCTCGATGCGGTCGGCGATCTTCAGCAGCACGTTGGCGCGCTCGGCGGCGTTCGTGGCGCCCCACTTCGTTTTCGCAGCGTGGGCCGCATCGAGCGCGAGTTCGATGTCTTCGGCCGTCGAGCGCGCGGCACGTGTGTAGACCTTGCCGCTGATCGGCGTGATGACGTCGAAGTACTGACCCTTGACCGGCGGCTGGAATCTGCCGTTGATGAAGTTGTCGTACTGCGGCTTGAAGGCGAGCTTGGCATCGGGGGTATTCGGGCTGGCGTAGAGCATGTCGGTCTCCTGGGGGTCGGTCTGTGGGTGGATCGATGAGTCGTGCGGACTGCATGCCGCACGCCTCCCGGCAGGCTGCTTCGCATCCGGCGTGCCAGGGCCGGTTCAGCGGCGAATGCGTGATCTGGCGCAAGAAAGCGGTCAGCTGGCGGGTGGACACTGTGCCGTTCGCGCTGCGCGGTACAGACCTGTCCTCAAAAGGGACACCGCACCGCCTGGTTTGTGTTGAACCGCTTTCCGGCCGCAGCCCAGCTGCTACCGTGGCGCGGTTGGCGCAATGCGATCAACGATGTTGGACAGAGCCCGCACAGGGCCGCCGAAGGAGACAAGCCCATGGCTGCAACCGCCCTTGCCACCCGCACGCCTTCTGGACGATTGCGCGAAGCACGCCGCCAGTGGCTCGAACAAGGCGAGCTGGCCGACGGGGTGATTGCCCCCGGCCTGCTGGCCAGTTGGTGCCGTAGCCGCGCGTTCGGCGTCGCGCCCGACGGCCGCACACCGGGTGCGCCGCACGCGTCGGGCGCGCAACTCGCGCATGCGCTCGAGCATCAGCGCGTGCTGGTCTCGCATGCGCGCCCGGTGATGGAATTCGTGTGCGCGCAGATTCGCGACAGCAACAGCATGGTGATCCTGGCCGACCCGCAGGGCATGCTGCTGCACGCGCTGGGCGACGCCGGCTTCACCGACAAGGCCGCCCGCGTGGCGCTGCGGCCCGGCGCGATCTGGCACGAACAGTGGCGCGGCACCAATGCGATCGGCACCGCCCTGGCCGACGGCAACGCCGTCGTCGTGCACGGGGCCGAGCACTACCTCGAGCGCAACGCCTTCCTGACCTGCGTAGCCGCGCCGATCGCCGACCCGGCGGGGCATTTGCTCGGTGTGCTCGACATCTCCGGCGACCGCCGCGGCCACCACCCCCACACCCTGGGCCTGGTGCGTTCGTCGGCCTGCATGATCGAGCACCAGCTCTTCGAGGCCCAGCATGGCAGCGCGCTGCGGCTGCGCCTGCACGCGCAGCGCGAAGGCATCGGGACTGTCACCGAAGGCCTGCTGGCGCTGTCGGACGACGGCTGGATCGTCGGCGCCAACTCGGTGGCGCTGGGGATGCTCGGCCTGCTGCGCAGCGCCATCGGCACGCTCAACGTCGAGCGCGTGTTGCCGGTCGGGCTGCCCGCCTTGCTGAACAACGGTCGCGCCACCCTGCTGCCGACGGCCGTGCGCCGCGCCGATGGCGTCGCGCTGTGGGTGCGGCTGGACAGCGGGCGTGCCAGCATCTGCACCGGCAGCCACGGCGCGGCCACGCGCAGCCCGCATGCCACGCCGGCGGACGCGCTGGCCGCTCTGGACACCGGCGATGCGGCGATGCAGGCCGTGATCGGTCGTGCACGGCGCGTCATCGACAAGCCGATCGCGCTGCTGCTGCAGGGCGAGTCGGGTGTCGGCAAGGAATTGTTCGCGCGCGCATGCCACGGCAGCGGCCCGCGCCGCAGCGGCCCTTTCATCGCCGTCAACTGCGCCGCGCTGCCCGAGACGCTGATCGAGGCCGAACTGTTCGGCTACCGGCCCGGTGCCTTCACCGGCGCCGGCCGCGACGGCGCGCCAGGGCGCATCCGCGAGGCCCATGGCGGCACGCTTTTTCTCGACGAGATTGGCGACATGCCGCTGGCGATGCAGGCCCGCCTGTTGCGGGTGCTGCAGGAGCGCAGCGTCACGCCGCTGGGCGGCGGCAAGCCGGTGGCGGTGGATTTTCAGCTCGTCTGCGCCAGCCACCGCCGGCTGCGCGAGGAAGTCGACGCCGGGCGCTTCCGCGAAGACCTGTTCTACCGCATCAACGGCCTGGCGCTGCCGTTGCCGGCGCTGCGCGAACGCGGCGACCTGAGTGCTCTCGTGGCCGCCATGCTGCGCGAGCTCGCACCCGGGCGCGACATGCAACTCGCCCCCGATGTGGCGGTCGCCTTTGCGCGGTTTCGCTGGCCCGGCAACCTGCGCCAGCTCTCCAACGTGTTGCGCACCGCGTGCGCGCTGATGGGCGACGACGAAAGCCTGATCGTCTGGGCCCATCTGCCCGACGACGTGGCCGAAGAGTTGATCGGCCTGCCGCTGCAGCGCGGCGTGCAGGATGGCGACACCGACTTGCGCCTGCAGGCCGGCCGCTGCGTGCAACAGGCGGTCCGCACCAGCAACGGCAACATGTCGGAAGCGGCTCGTCGGCTGGGCATCAGCCGCAACACGCTGTACCGCAAGCTGCGCGAGCTCGAGAAGAATTAGCCGCGGGCCACGGCTCAGATGAACTCGCGGATCAGCCGATTGACGCGTTCAGGAAACTCATGCGCGATCCAGTGCGTGCCCTCCGCAATGTGGCAGACCTCGACGCCGGGCACGAACTCGTCGAGCCCGATCAGCAGGCCCGGAAGCAGCGCGCTGTCGCGCTCGCCCCAGATCACCCGCGTCGGCACGCGCACACGCCACGCATCGAGTGTGGGCGTCATCGCCTCGACGCCGGGTTCGCCCGGGCCGGGCGGGTGCAGTTGTGTCGCACGGTAGAGGTTCAGCATCGCCGACAACGCGCCGGGCTGCGACCAGGCCTGCTTGTAGGCTGCGACGAACGCCGACGCCAGCGGCACGCCGCCGATCTCCCACGACGCGAACATCGCGGCCAGCCGCGCGAAGCCGTTCTCGCTCAGCAGCGCCTCGGCGCGGGCGCTGCGAAACAGCAGCGTGTAGCGCATCGCTTCGCACTGGGCCTGGTTGTGCATCAGCTCGCGATACAGCATCGCCGGGTGCGGCGAATTCAGGATGACGAGGCGCTCGACCAAATCGGGGTGTCGCGCGGCCAGTTGCCAGGCGCACACGCCGCCCCAGTCGTGCGCCACCACCGCGCACGGGCCGCCGGCGACAACGGTGATGAACTCGCGCAGGTCTTGCACGAGCAGGGCCACGTCGTAGTTCGCAACGCCCGGCGGCTTGTCCGACAGATTGAAGCCACGCAGGTCAGGTGCCAGCACGCGGTGGTCGCGGCCGAACTCGCGCAACTGTGCCTCCCACGCGCCACTGAACTCTGGGAAGCCGTGCACGAACACGATCGGCTTGCCGGCGCCCGCGCTCAGGTAGTGCAGGGTGACGCTGCTCAGGTCGACGCAGTGGCTGGTGATCATGGACGCATTGAACCAACGAACGGTCGGCGCCGGTGTCGCGCGAAAGACAGCCTGATGCGCAGGTGCGGCGTATCTTCGATTCACTCTGAAGAGGAACACTGCGATGCATTTTGAATTCACACCCAAGGTGGTCGCGCTGCGCGACCAGTTGTTGAAGTTCATGGACGAACACGTCTACCCGAACGAGCATCGGCGCGAACAGGAACTGGCGGCGAACGCGAAGGCAGGGCGCCCGTACGCCGAGTTGCCGATGATGGCCGGCCTCAAGGCCAAGGCGCGCGAGCAAGGCCTGTGGAACCTGTTCCTGCCGCCGCACCCAGGCGATACGCACACCACGACAGGCCTGACCAACCTGGAGTACGCGCCGCTGTGCGAGATCATGGGCCGTCGCTACTGGTGTGCCGAGATCTTCAACTGCTCCGCACCCGACACGGGCAACATGGAAGTGCTCGCGCGCTACGGCACTTCGGTGCAGCAGGAGCGCTGGCTCACGCCGCTGCTCGCCGGCGAGATCCGCTCCGCGTTCGCGATGACCGAGCCCGAGGTGGCCTCGAGCGATGCGACCAACATCCAGTGCAGCATCCGCCGCGAAGGCGACGAGTACGTCATCAACGGCCGCAAGTGGTACATCACCGGCGCGATGAACGAGCGCTGCGAGATCTTCGTGCTGATGGGCAAGACCGACCCCGACAACGCGGATCGCCACAAGCAGCAGTCGATGGTCCTGGTGCCGAAGAACACGCCGGGCGTGACGATCGTGCGCGACATGGCGCTGCTCGGCGTCTACGACCCGCCGTTCGGCCACCCCGAGATCGTGTTCGAGAACGTGCGCGTGCCGGCCACCAACATTCTGCTGGGCGAAGGCCGCGGTTTCGAGATCGCGCAGGGTCGGCTCGGGCCCGGGCGCATCCACCACTGCATGCGCGCGATCGGCATGGCCGAGTCGGCGCTCGAGA
>JBDUAG010000191.1:0-6962 GCA_040004785.1 Burkholderiales bacterium
ACATAGACGGCGTCGGTGCGCTCGCGAATGCCCCAGACGCCGAGCGGGCTGCCGGCCGTGGGCAGCGGCGTCGTGATGCCAAACGCGTCGCGCAGCGCGACCGGGTCGCGTGCGTCGGCCAGCGTGTCGGTCAGGTAGCCGTCGATGCTGCCGGTGCGGCCATCGAGGAAGGGGCGGTACGGATAGGGCTGGGTCCGGCCCGGCCGATCGGCCGCGCCCACGGTGCCGGGCACCGCGATGTCGCCGAAGATCAGGTTCGGCGCGTTGTTGGCCTCGCGGCGCGCCTGGCGCCAGCCGAACGAGACGCGGTCGAGCGCGCCGCTCCCGAGCTGCCATTCGCCGTCGAGGCGGCCGGCGAGCAGGCTGCCGCGCAGTGGCCGGATGCGGTAGTTGAGCGTGGCGTAGCGGTAGTTGGCGGGGTCGGCGAGGTCGATGCCGTCGATCGCGGTGCCCGGCACCTTGCCCGAGAGGTCGTGCGAGAAGCGCGGGGCGGTCGCCGCGAGCGTCGTCCCGGAGAAGAACAGGTGGTTGAGGCTGCGCGTGTGGCTGAGGTCGGTGCTGAGACGCAGGGGGCCTTCGGACCAGGTGGCGCCGGCGGCGAGCTGGCGCGTGCGGTCGATCGTGTCGCGCGCGAAGCTCAGGACCGAGATCGGCGCATTCGTCCATGTGATGCGTTGGACGTCGCTCGTGCCGGGGAAGAGGGCGACGCTCGCCGGATCGAAGCTGCTGCCCGCTCCGAAGTTCGGGCCGACGTTGAACTGCTGCGTGTCCTGCTTCGTGCGCAGCTCGGCGAGGTGGGCTTCGGCGTAGACCTCGGTCTTCGCGCTCGGCCGCCAGCCGAGCATCAGACTCGCCGCGTTGCGGCGGCGCTTGCCGAAGTTCGTGCTCTCGCTGGTCGAGCTCGGTGCCACGGTGTCCTGACCGGCGACCAGGTCGAGCCGGCAGCCCGAGGCCGCGCGCGCGCTGCAGACCATCGGCGTGCCGGTGCTTTTGGTGTCTTCGCGCCAGGCGCGGTCCTGCAGCACCACATTCAACAGCATGCCGAACTCGCCGACCTGCGTGGACGCGCGGTCGCCGAACAGCATCGAGAACTGGCCGGCGCTCTTGGCCGCGAGGTCGCCATGCATCAGCCGCGTCGACAGCGTGAGCGTCCGGTCGCGGAAGTCGAACGGCCGTCGCGTGCGCAGGTCGACCAGGCCCCCGAGACCGCCTTCGATGCGCGCGGCCGACGAGCTCTTGTAGACATCGATGCCGGCGAGCATCTCGCTCGGCAGGTCGGCGTAGTCGAACGCCCGGCCAAAGCCACCGGTGAAGATCTCGCGCCCGTTGAGCGTCGTCTCGACCTGCACCAGCCCGCGCACCGAAAGGACCGAGGCCTCGCCGCGATCGCGCGCGATCTGCACCCCGGTGATGCGCTGCACGGCATCGGCGACACTGAGATCGGCAAGCTTGTGGATCTCGGCGGCGACGACGCTGTCGACGATGTCGTCACTGTCGCGCTTGCGCTCGATCGCCGATTCCAGGCTGGCGCGCGTGCCGACCACGAGCACGGGGTCGAGCTGTTGCTGAGCCCACGCTGACAGCGGACCCAGCAGCGCGACCACGATGGCTGGCGAGCGACCCCGGTAGGACTTCATCGCGATGGCCGTCTTTTTTGACGTTGCGATAGTGCCATTGTGGTGCGCGCGGGGCGTGGCGGCGCATCGGTACAAGCCCTCCCCCCACCGTTCGCCCGACTCGCCACCTGGGAGCCCGACGGCAGCAGGGAAGTCTCCGACTGAACTTGTGGCTAGTCCTCCAGCTCGGCCTTCGCCATTTCGACGTCGAGTCGCTCCATCGCATCCAGCGGCGTGCAGGCGGCCGCGTCCTCGTAGAGCTGGGTCGCTTCCTTCATCTTCTTCTCGCCTTCGAGCATCACGAGCCCGTTCGCGTACTCGACCATCGCGATCGCCGAGGTCGGGTTCAGCTTCAGCGCGGTCTTGAACATCGCCAGGCCGGCATCCTTGCTCGCCCCTTGTGTGCGGCCGAGCAGCGAGCCGACCTTGTCGATGACTTCGGCGTGGAACGCACCGAGCGCGATGTGCGCGTCGGCGTGCTTGGGTGCGAGCTTGATGCTGGTCTCGAGCGCCGCTTTGACCTTGCTGCCCAGCCCCTGCGCCAGTGCCTTCGCGATGCTGATGCCCTGGCTGTAGCGGCCGAGGGCGTAGGCCATGAAGTAGTAGGCGTTGGCGTTCTTCGAGTCGGTGCCGATCTGCGCCTCGGCGCGCTCGGCGACTTCCATGAACAGCGCGAGCTTGGTCTTCTCGCTCTTCTCGAGGTAGTTGGCGTAGATCGCCTGCGCCTTGTTCGCGACCGTGATGCCGGCGCCGCCGGCCTTCAGACCGGCCTCGGCGGCCTTCTGGAACTCGCCGGCGTGGAACAGCGCCCACGCCGCGAGCACCTTGGCATCGGCCGGCAGCGGCTCGGCGTCGCCGGCGTGCAGGCGTGCCCACTGCTTCTTCAGCGTGGCCGTGTCATGCGTGTAGTCGGCGGTGTCATGCGGGAAGGCGGTCCATTTGGCCATGTCAGTCTCCTGGGGTGTAGTGGCCGGCCAGCGCGTGCAGGTGCTCGCGCTGTTCGGGTTCGAGGTAGGGCGAAAGCAGGCTGAGCACGTGGAAGGCGCCGCGCATCAACGCGGCGCCTGCGCTCTCGGGTTCGAGCGCGTTGCGCGGGTCGCGCACGTACTCGAAACTCAGCCAATAGGTGAGCACCACCACCATCGCGGTGGCGACCGGCTCGACTTCGCGCGGCGCGATCTGCACCGCATTGCCGCGGCCCAGGCCCGCCAACATGGCTTGCACCGCCTGGCCCTTGCTCTTCAGCACGAACTGGAAGTGCGTTTCCAGCCGGCGGTTCTTCGAGAGCAGGTCGTTCAGGTCGCGGTACAGGAATCGGTACTGCCAGATCAGCTCGAACAGCATGTGCAGGAACAACCACGCGTCCTCGACATTGCCGACCTCGTCCGCCGCGCGCAGCAGTTCGGTGAGGGCGCGTTCATAGCGGTCGAACAGGCTGTTGATCAGTTCGTCCTTGGCCGGGTAGTGGTAATACAGGTTGCCGGGGCTGATGCCGAGCTCGGCTGAGATCAGCGTGGTCGAGACGTTCGGCTCGCCGAAGCGGTTGAACAGCGCCAGCGTGACTTCGAGAATGCGCTCGGCCGTGCGGCGTGGCTTTGTCTTGGTCTGCGTGGCCATCGTGTCCTGTTCTTCCCCGGCGGGCAATCTAGCATCAAGTCCGGCAACGGCCCATCGGCATTGCCACTACGCGGGCGGCGCGCGCGCCGCCTGCCTACAATCGCGGCCTCCATGCCCGTGACGCCAGCCATCTCCTTTCAGAACGTCGGCAAGACTTACAACGGCGCCCGCGGTGCGGTGAAGGCGCTCGATGATGTGAGCTTCGACATCGCCCCCGGCGAGTTCTTCGGCCTGCTCGGGCCGAACGGTGCGGGCAAGACGACGCTGATCAGCATCCTTGCCGGGTTGGCGAGCGCGAGCAGCGGCCGCGTGCTGGTGCACGGGCACGATGTGGTCGGCGACTACGCGGCCGCCCGCCGCGCGCTGGGCATCGTGCCGCAGGAACTGGTGTTCGACCCGTTCTTCAGTGTGCGCGAGGCGCTGCGCCTGCAGGGCGGCTACTTCGGCATCAAGAACAACGACGCGTGGATCGACGAATTGCTCGCCAACCTCGGCTTGGCCGACAAGGCCGACGCGAACATGCGCCAGCTCTCGGGCGGCATGAAGCGCCGCGTGCTGGTGGCGCAGGCGCTGGTGCACCGGCCCCCGGTGATCGTGCTCGACGAGCCGACCGCGGGTGTCGATGTGGAACTGAGGCAGACGCTTTGGCAGTTCGTCGCGCGCCTGAACAAGGAAGGCCACACGGTCTTGCTCACCACGCATTACCTGGAAGAAGCCGAAGCGCTGTGCGGGCGGTTGGCGATGCTGAAGCTGGGCAGGGTCGTCGCGCTCGACCGCACCTCGGCGCTGCTCGCCGGCACCGCGAGCACGATGCTTCGCTTCAAGATGGACGCGACGCTGCCGGCGTCGCTGGCCGCGCAATCGCGCGTCACCGGGCGCATCGTGCAGATCACCGCGCATGACGCGCATGAGGTCGAGACCGTGCTGACGACGCTGCGCAACGCCGGCTGCGTGCCCGAGGATCTGGAGATCGGCCGCGCCGACCTGGAGGACGTGTTCCTCGAGATCATGCAGGGAGCCTCCGCATGAGCGCGGCACTGGCGGGCACCAAGGCGCTGCTCTACAAGGAGGTGCTGCGCTTCTGGAAGGTCAGCTTCCAGACCGTGGCCGCGCCGGTGCTCACGGCGATCCTGTACCTGCTGATCTTCGGCCACGTGCTCGAAGATCACGTGAAGGTCTACGGACGGTTGAGCTATACCAGCTTCCTGGTGCCTGGCTTGGTGATGATGAGCGTGCTGCAGAACGCGTTCGCGAACAGCAGCTCGTCGCTGATCCAGAGCAAGATCACCGGCAACCTGGTGTTCGTGCTGGTCACGCCGCTCTCGCATTGGGCGTGGTTCGTCGCCTATGTGGGTGCGTCGGTGGTGCGCGGGCTGGTCGTCGGCTTCGGCGTGTTCATCGTCACGGTGTGGTTTGCGCCGTTCCAGCTGGCACAGCCACTGTGGGTGATCGCGTTCGCGGTGATGGGCGCGGCGATGATGGGTGCGCTCGGGCTGATCGCCGGCCTGTGGGCCGAGAAGTTCGACCAGATCGCTGCGTTCCAGAACTTCATCATCATGCCGATGACGTTTCTCTCGGGCGTGTTCTATTCGGTCGGCTCGCTGCCACCGTTCTGGAAGGCGGTGAGCCACCTGAACCCGTTCTTCTACATGATCGACGGCTTTCGGCACGGTTTCTTCGGCGTCAGCGACGTCTCGCCGTGGACGGGTTTGGCGGTCGTGGGCTCGAGCCTGGCGGTCGTCTGTGCGCTGTGCCTGCACCTGCTGAAGATCGGCTACAAGATCCGGCACTGATTTCGGCCCTAAAATCGCGCCACCATGTCAGACCCCACGCCCGCCGACGTTCAGTCCTTCATCGAGAAGGGCTTGGCGTGCGAGCACGTCGAGGTCGAGGGCGACGGCCGGCACTTCTTCGCCACGATCGTCTCGGCCGAGTTCGACGGGACGAGCCGCGTCGCGCGCCAGCGGCGGGTCTATCAGGCGCTGGGCGATAGAATGCGCGAGCAAATCCACGCCTTGTCGATGAAGACGCTGACACCGGCCGAGTGGGCTGCCAGCCCGCAATCGGCCACCACCCACCACCACTGAACCCGCCGCAGTGCTCACTGCGGCTGGCGAACTCGCGCCGGCGGGTTCTCGGCCTCTGTGGGCACTTGGGGCCAAAGCCAAGCTCATGGACAAACTCCTCATTCGCGGCGGCCGCCAGCTCAAAGGCACGGTCACGATCTCGGGCGCGAAGAACGCCGCGCTGCCCGAACTTTGCGCCGCGCTGCTGACGGCCGAACCCGTCACGCTGCGCAACGTGCCGCGCCTGCAGGACGTGAGCACCGCCTGCAAGCTGCTGCGCAACCTGGGCGTGAGCATCGATCGCGCGGAGGCGACGCCGGACGTGATCCTGCTGAACGCAGGGCATCTCAGATCGCGCGAGGCGCCATACGACCTCGTGAAGACGATGCGCGCCTCCATCCTGGTGCTGGGGCCGTTGCTGGCGCGATTCGGCGAGGCGCGCGTGTCGCTGCCCGGTGGCTGCGCGATCGGCTCGCGGCCGGTGGATCAGCACATCAAGGGCCTGCAGTCCATGGGCGCCGAGATCGTCGTCGAGCACGGTTACATCGTCGCGAAGGCTGCGCGCCTGAAGGGTGCGCGCATCACCACCGACATGGTCACGGTGACCGGCACCGAAAACCTGTTGATGGCCGCGACGCTGGCCGAAGGCGAGACGGTGCTCGAAAACGCGGCGCAGGAACCCGAGATTCCCGATCTGGCCGAGATGCTGATCGCGATGGGCGCAAGGATCGAAGGCCACGGCACGAGCCGCATCCGCATCGAGGGCGTGGATCGTCTGCATGGCGTCTCGCACGCGGTGATCCCGGATCGCATCGAAACCGGCACCTTCCTGTGCGCGGTCGCCGCCGCGGGCGGAGACGTCAAGCTGCAGCGCACGAACGCGCGCCACCTCGACACGGTGATCGAAAAGCTGCGCGAAGCCGGCGCGACCATCGAGGCCGGCGACGATTGGATTCGCGTGACTGGCAACGGCCGGCCGCGCTCGGTGAGTTTTCGCACCAGCGAGTACCCGGCCTTCCCGACCGACATGCAGGCGCAGTTCATGACGCTGAACTGCATCGCCGACGGCAGCGCGGTCGTGACCGAGACGATCTTCGAGAACCGCTTCATGCACGTCAACGAACTTGTGCGCCTGGGGGCGAAGATCGATGTGGACGGGCACACGGCGGTCGTCCACGGTGTCGCCAAGCTCTCTGGCGCGACCGTGATGGCGACCGATCTGCGCGCTTCCGCCAGCCTCGTGATCGCCGGCCTCGTGGCCGAGGGCGACACGGTCGTGGACCGCATCTACCACCTCGACCGCGGCTACGACCAGATGGAAGCCAAGCTGCGCGGCATCGGCGCCGACATCGAAAGAATCAAGTGATTACTTTCGCGCTGCCGAAGGGTCGCATCTTCGACGAGATCGTGCCGCTGCTCGAAGCGGCCGGGATCAAGGTGGCCGAAGACCCGGAGAAGACGCGCAAGCTGATCATCGGCACCAGCCGGCCCGACGTGCGGCTCGTGATCGTGCGTGCCTCCGACGTGCCGACGTATGTGCAGTACGGCGGCGCCGACCTCGGCGTGGTCGGCAAGGACACCTTGCTCGAACATGGCGGCGAAGGCCTTTACCAGCCGCTCGACCTGAACATCGCGAAGTGCCGCATGAGCGTGGCGGTGCGCC
>JBDUAG010000192.1:0-6951 GCA_040004785.1 Burkholderiales bacterium
CGCCTTTGCCGGTGCCAAGGCGGTGCTGGACCCGCGCGGCGTGATGAACCCCGGCGTGCTGTTCGACCCGGTGGGGCGCACGGTAGGCCGTCAAGGCGTGCTCCGCACTCCATGAAGCTGAAGCTGCAATGATGTCCGACCCGGCGCCAACGACGCGCGGTGTGGCCACGCTGGCCGACATCGAGGCCATGGAACGCGCCGCGCCGCTGGAGGCCCGGCTGCCGGGCGATGCGGTGTGGCAGATGCTTGAGTCCGCCGGCGAACGGCATGCGGACCGACCGGCCCTGAGTTTCCTGCCCACAGGCGACCCGGACGAAGCCGCGCAGACCTGGACGCATGCGCAACTGCTCATGCACTGCAGACGCCTGGCCAATTGGCTGCATGCGCAAGGCGTGCGGGACGAGGCGGGCGTCGGGTTGCTGTTGCCCAACGTGCCGCAGACCTACTTCGCGCTGTTCGGCAGCCAAGCGGCGGCGGTGGCGTGTCCGATCAGCCCGAGCATGGGGCCGGGCGCGATCGCCGGCATCCTCTCGGCCGGGCGGTGCGAGGTGCTGGTGACGGAGGGCCCGGCCCGCAACCCGGCGTTGTGGCAACGGGCCTGTGCGGCAGTCGCAGAGGCCCATGGCGGCGTGCGCCATGTGCTGGCGCTGGGTGGCGGCGGCCCGGGCATGCCCGCTGGCGTGCAGGTGCACGACTTCGAGCGGGCCTGTGCCGCGCATGCCGGCGACCGGCTCGACTTCACGCCCACGCGCGACCCGCACGCCCCGACGGCCCGCTTCCACACCGGCGGCACCACCGGCGCGCCGAAGCTGGCGACGCAGACGCAGCGCAACCAGGTCTACCTGGCCTGGTGCATGGGCGAGCTGGTGGATTTCGGCCCGCGCGATGTCGTGCTGATCGGCCTGCCGCTGTTTCATGTGCACGCAGTGATCCCGCTGAGCATGGGGCCGCTGATCCGGGGCGGGCACCTCGTCATCCTTGGGCCGCAGGGCTTCCGGCACCCTGCGGTGATCCATGGCTTCTGGCGCGTCGTCGAGCGCTTCGGCGCCACCTGCTTCAGCGCCGTGCCGACCGTGCATGCCGGCCTGCTGCAGGTCAGCACGGCCGGTGTCCGGCTCGACAGCCTGCGGGTCGCCTTCAGCGGCTCGGCACCGCTGGCCCGGCAAGTGGCGCAGGACGTGCAGCAGCGCACCGGGCTGGTCATCCTCGAAGGCTATGGCCTGACCGAAGGCACCTGCATGTCGACGCTCAACCCGCTGCATGGCCCCCGGCACTTCGGCTCGATCGGGCTGCGCCTGCCGTACCAGGCCATGAAGGTGGCGCGGCTCGACGAGGCGGGGCGGTGGCAGGCCGACTGCGGCGTCGGCGAGACCGGCCACCTGCTGATCAACGGTCCGAACGTGTTCGCCGGCTATGCCGACGCAGCCCAGTCCGCGGCCGCGTTCGCCGCGCCGGGCTGGCTCAACACCGGTGACCTGGGCCGCTGCGACGCCGACAGCTACTACTGGATCTCCGGCCGTGCCAAGGACCTCATCAAGCGCAGCGGCCACAGCATCGATCCGCAGGGCGTCGAAGAGGTGCTGCATGCCGACCCGGCGATCGCGCTGGCCGCGGTCGCCGCGCGACGCGCCGCCCGCGCCGGTGAGGTGCCGGTGGCCTTCGTGACGCTGAAGCCCGGCGCTGCGAGCGACGCCGGGCAGTTGCTCGCGAGCTGCCGGCTGCGGCTCGACGACCCGGTGGCCACGCCGGTGCACCTGACCATCCTGCCGCAGCTGCCGATGACCGCGGTGGGCAAGCTCGACAAGGTCGCGCTGCGAGCACTGGCCGCAGCGGACACCTCACACTGATCAAACAGGACACGCATGGGCAACTACACGAAAGGCACACCCTACCGCAGGCACGAGGGCATCCACGGCGACTTCGACGTGGTGGTGATCGGCTCCGGCATGGGTGGCCTCGCCATCGCGTCCTATCTCGCGCAGGACGGGCAGAAGGTGCTGCTGCTGGAGCAGAACAACATCGTGGGCGGCATGACCCAGTCGTACAGCCGCAATGGCTACCGCTGGACTGTCGGCATGCACTACATCGGCGAGGTCGGCAGCACCAAGGGCTTGGGATGGAAACTGTTCAACCGGGTCACCGGTGGCCGCCTGCGCTGGGCGCCGATGCCCAGCATCTACAACCGCATGGTGATCGGCGGCCGGGGCTATGACGTACCAGCAGGCGCAAAGGCCTACGCCGACTTCCTGACCGGCCACTTTCCGGGCGAAGCCCAGGCGATCCAGACCTACCTGTCGCTGGTCAGCAGCGTGGCCAAATCGTCGGCCCCGTATTTCGCCCAGAAGGCACTGCCGCCGGCAGCCGCGGATGCGTTGATGCAGAGCCACGGTCAGGACTTCCTGGGCTTCGCGCGCCAGACCACCCGTGATGCGCTGCGCAGGCTCACGACCAACGACGAACTCATCGCCGTGCTGTGCGCGAACTGGGGTGACTACAGCCTCGAGCCCAGCCAAAGCTCGTTCGCGATGCACTGCATGCTGGCCACGCACTACCTCAACGGCGCGAGCTATCCGGAAGGCGGTGGTTCGGCCTTCGCCGAGGCGATGGTGCCCATCATCGAGGCGGCCGGGGGGCGCGTATTGCACAGCGCCGAAGTGGCAGAGGTACTGCTGGACAACGATGCAGTGCAGGGCGTTCGCCTGGCCTCGGGCGAGACGGTCGCGTGTCGCCGCGTGGTGAGCAATGCGGGCGTGCAGAACACCTTCGGCCGCCTGCTGCACGACACGAGCAGCGCCGCGGTGCAGGCCGTGAAGGCGCAGCTGACGCAAGTGAAGGACACCTACGCGGTGGTCGGCCTCAACATCGGCTTCAAGGCCAGCCATGCGCAACTCGGCTTCACGCCGGCCAACGTCTGGTCGCACCCAGGCCCTGACTTCGAGGCCAATCTGATGGCACATCGAAGCGACTTCGACGCGCCCTTTTCCTGGTACTTCATCAGCTTCCCGTCGACCAAGGATCCACTGTGGGATCAGCACTATCCGGGGCGTGCGACGGTGGAGATGTACGCCTACACCGACTACCGCCACTTCGCCGACTGGGCCGACACGCGCTGGATGAAGCGTGGCGACGACTACCTGGCGCGCAAAGAGGTGATCAAGCAGCGCCTGCTGAGCGAGTTGTTCCGCCATGTGCCGGCGGCGGCGGGGTATGTGGACGAGGTCGAGGTGTCGACTCCGCTCAGCTACGAAACCTTTGCGAAGCGCGAACGCGGCGGATTCATGGGCATCGCGTCCTCGCCGCAGCGCTTCGAGCAGACCTGGCTGCGCCCGACCACGCCGATCCGTGGCCTCTTCCTCACGGGTCAGGACGTCGCGACCGATGGCGTGATCGGTGCGCTGGTGGGCGCCACCTTGTGCGCGTCGGTGATGCTGGGGCGCGACTTGATGACACAAATCCGGAACGGGGATTGAAAGCCGGCGCGCGGTCAAGGCACCAGATGCACGCTGGGTCAGAAGCCGGGCCGTTCGCGCACCGCGGGCGTCCGCCATCGCCATCAACCTGAGCGCCGTGATTGAGCCGGCGCGTGTGGCGTAGGCAGACTCGTAAGAGTGGACAACATCGATGCCGCGAGGGTGCTGTCCTCGTCTGCCCGAGTTACAGCCAACACAGTTGTCTTGGCCTGAAAGTCGGTCAAGGCGACAAAGGTCACCCCGCTCTGTTCGAGTGCTGCGACGGAGGCGCCCACCAGCGCGAACCCGAGCCCCGACGCGACGAGGCGCAACGCTGTGTGGATCTCGATGGCCTCATCGCCCACGGTCGGCCGAAGACCTGCGTCGTCCAGAACGGTCAACACGTGGCGCGCAAATGCGCTGTAGGGATCCTTGGGATAACTGATCAATGGCAAATCGGCAAGGTCCTGCAAGCCAAGCCTGCTGCGCTTGGCCAACGGATGATGACTCGGGATTGCCACGACGAAGGGGTCCTCGAACAGGATCGTGTGCTTCATATCAGCCGGAGGTGCCGTGGCGCGGGTCAGGCGTGACAGACCGATGTGGATGCGGCCATTGCGTAGGTGAATCGGCTGCTGCTCCGACAGCATCTCGATCGTTTCGACCTTGACGTCTGGGTGGGTCTTCCTGAATTCGCGGACCGCGTCTGGTAGGACCGAGTACAGCAATGACCGGACAAAGCCGATGCCGAGCCACCCTCGTTTGCCGGAGGCCATGTCGCAGGTCATCTGCTCCACGCGCTGTCCCATTTCCAGCAGTTCGCGTGCGCGCGGAAGAAAGAACCTTCCCAGCGCGGTCAATGCCATGGGCTTGACGGAGCGATCGAACAACTCCCCGCCGAACCCTTTTTCAAGCTGGGCGATTTGCATGCTGATTGCCGTAGGCGCCACGAACAGGCGCTCTGCTGCCCAGGCAATCGTGCCGCTGTCGACGACCTCGCAGAAATAGCGCAGTTGACGGAAGTTCATAAAACGTGAGCTTAAGTCCAACTTTTTGAACTTGTCTTCAGTATTGACCCGGGAGACACTACGAATCACGACGCGCTACGAGGGCCGCGCGCGATGCCAAATACACACCCGAAAGCTTGACCCAAGTGTTGCCCCCATCGAGCAGACGTAGCCGAACTGGACGTGCGGCATCGAGGTCAACAGGCCATCAAGGGGTCGCCCGGTTCGTCAATCCAAGGTCGCACCGGTGAGCTTCACCAGGCCCTCGTAGCGCGCCAGCTCGCTGCGCCAGAAATTCGAAAAGTCTTCGGCGCTGCCGCTGCGGACCTCGGCGCCGATGTCGGCGAGGCGCTTGGCCAGCTCACTCGACTTGAGCGCCTTGTTGACCGCGTCGCTGACCTTGGTGACGACTTGCACCGGGGTGCCTGCCGGGGCGGCGACGCCGTACCAGGCGTTCATGACCATGCCTTTGATGCCGAGTTCGTCAAACGTCGGCACATCCGGAATCAACGGCTGGCGCTTGGCGGCGGCGACAGCCAACGCGCGGATCTTCCCCCCCTTGATGTGGGAGAACGCGCCGGTATCGAACATCAGGTCGAGCTGACCACCCATCACGTCCGTCAGTGCCGGGCCGCTGCCCTTGTAGGGCACATGCGTGATGTCCACCTTGGCGACCGCCTTGAAAAGTTCGCCGGCCAAGTGCGCCGACGCGCCCACGCCGCCCGAGCCGTACGAGAGCTTGCCTGGAGCGGCCTTGGCCGCGGCAATGATCTCCAGCGGCGACTTGAACTTCGATCCGGCAGGCACCACGAGTACGCTGGGAATCAGCGCCACGGAAGCCACCGGCGTGAAGTCCTTGACCGGATCGAAACCCGTCTTCTTGTACAGGTACGGGTTCGCCGCGTTGGTGGAACTGGTGGCCAGCAGCAGCGTGTAGCCGTCGGCTGCCGAGCGAATGAATTGCTGGGTGCCAATGTTGCCGCCAGCACCGGCGACGTTTTCCACGTAGACCGTCTTGCCGAACTCGGTCGTCAGGGCCTGCGCAACGGCACGCCCGACGGCATCGGCAGCTCCGCCTGCGGGCCAGGGCACGACGAGGCGGACGGACTTCTCGGGATAGCCCTGCGCGCGCACGGCGGGCGTGATGCAAGTTGCGGCGAGCAGGATCGCAAGGCAGCGGTGGTTCAGATTGGGCACGGCTTGTCTCCGTTGGGTCTTGTGGGGTAGCGACGTCTTTCGAGACCGAGGCGGCGCAGCGTCGGGGCAGCGAGCGGATTGACGGTGAGCGGCGAGGTCATCTGCTCAGTGTCGTCCAGCGAATCGATGGAGAAAAGCGTTCATTTCTGAACCTATGTTCAGAATTTATGAAGATCAACCAGCTCCGCTGTTTTGGCGAGATGGTGGATATGTGGGGGCGTCGGAATTTCTCGAGCAGGACACAAGGGATATGGCCTCCGGCTAGCGGGATAGCTTGGCAACGGCTTCGTCCGCTCGCTCATCTACTCCGTTGCGGGCTCCGCAGCGACGCGCAAATCTGCCGCGAACTGCTGCGTGATGCTGAGAAACCGGTCGATGTCCGAAGGCGAGCGGCAATGCAGCGGCGCTACACAGATCCCTCCGGAAGCCGAAATGCCGAATTAACTCCGGCATGCGCCGGAGTAGATGCTCGAGACCACGTGGTTGTGGAAGTGGTGATCGCCTTCCTGGTGGAGAGGTCTCCCCGGCCATGCGCTATCAGGTTGACGCCGGTCAGCGCATCTTCCGCAAATGCATTGAGCCCGCCAGCTGATCGAGCGCCGTGATGCCCAGCATTGCCATGTTTCTCGATACCTCTTGCGATAACAGTTGGATTGCGTGGGTCACGCCGCCCTCTCCACCGACCGCAGCCGCATAGCCGAACGGTCGACCGACAAAGACGCACTTCGCACCGAGCGCAAGCGCCTTGATCACGTCGCTGCCGCGTCGCACACCACCATCCAGGAAGATCGGAACCTCGGGACATGCCGCGGCGATCTCGGGCAGCACGCGCAGCGGCGAGATCGCTCCATCCAACTGGCGACCGCCGTGGTTGGACAGGGTGATGGCATCAGCGCCGGTGTCTCGCGCAATGCGCGCGTCGTCTGCGCCGAGGATGCCCTTGACCACCAGGTTTCCCTTCCAGCGGGCGCGAATCAGTGCGAGGTGGCGCCAGTTCAAATGCCCACGATCCGAAAAGTCCCTTTCCACGTTTGGCGACAGGATCGGCGCACCCCGCTTCACGTAGTTGTTCTCGAAATGCGGCATGCCGTGCATCGCGATCGTGCGAACAAATGTCCCAAGCGACCAACGCGGGTGCGTGATGCCATCCATCGCCAGGCGAAGCGTTGGACGCAAGGGTGTCGAAAAGCCTGCGCGCACATTGTTCTCGCGGTTCGCGGCGACGGGTGTGTCCACCGTGATGGCCAGCGTTTCAAATCCGGCGTTCGCGATGCGATCGATCAGCCCCTCGATAGCGG
>JBDUAG010000193.1:0-6930 GCA_040004785.1 Burkholderiales bacterium
GTCGGCGGTCTCGGGGGCATCTTCCGCGAGTCGATCTGGGACACGAGCCTCATGATGCTCGAGGCGGAGTTCCTCTCCGCCGAGAAGCTCCGGCGTCACATGAAGCCGCAAGAACGCTGGCGCGGAGGCATCGCCCTGCGCCACCGCTCCAGCATCTTCCCGGACGAGTTCATGCGTCTGGCCGGGCAGCGTGCCGACATCCTGGTGACCCATGAAGGGCTGGGCGGTGCCATGCACGGCCAGCCCATCCTGGACACGTTGGCGCGAGCCATGGGCGTAAGCCTCGTCGTGCACGGCCACCTGCATCGACACATCGACTACCGCCGCGAGGGCTGGCTCGATTCGAACGCGACCTATGCGGCCTTCGGCATCGACAAGGACAGTCACCTGTGCTGGCCAGCCGAACCCGACGCAGCCCCGTCCATCCACTTCCCTCAATGAATCCCACACCGACTCACCCATCCAAGGAGCCCGACATGACGACGCACGTGAACATGCTGGACCGGGAAGAGGCGCTTGCGTCATTCCATCACCGCTATCCCCTTCTCTTCGCCCGCAAGATCGGGCTTGAATGCGGCGTGGGCTGGAACTTCCTGCTCGACGAGGCCTTCTTCAGCCTGGAGGCCGAGATCCAGCGCGGCCTGGAATGCGGCGACTGGTTTCCCCATCCCCCGCAACGCGGGCATCCACTGAATCACCCGCCCGCTGTTGGCTGGCCCCACGCCGAGCAGATCAAGGAGAAATTCGGCTCCTTGCGCATCTACCTCAGCCATCACACCCCCGAGCTGGACGCGGCGATTCGGCTCGCGGAGGAGCGCGCCGACAGGACCTGCGACCAGTGCGGCGAGCCGGGTAGCCTGATCCCCCGCGGCTGGATGCGCGTGCGCTGCGCGCACCACATCGACCGCCGATTGGGGGAGCCATGAGGTTCCTCATCCTCAGCGACCTGCACCTCGAGTGGGCCAAGTTCCGGCCGCCCGGTCCGGATCGCTTCGACGCGGTGATCCTGGCCGGCGACATCTCCCAGGGCCCCAAGGCCGTGGCGTGGGCCCAGCGCCAGCCCGAGTTCGCCGGCAAGCCCGTCGTGCTCGTGCCGGGCAACCACGAGTTCTACGGTCTGGAGCGCGAGCGGACCCTGGAGCGCATGCGTGAAGGTGCAGCGAACTCCCATGTGCACGTGCTGGATCGCGATGAACTCGTGCTGCCGGGCGACGGGAGGGCTTCGGGATCCGTGCGCGTCCTGGGCACGACGCTCTGGACCGATTTCAAGCTGTCCGGTCCGGACGTCGATGCCGCGATGGCTTACGCGTGCCGCGGCATGAACGACTTCTCCGGCTCCATCCTGCAGCGCGAGTTGCTGGGCCGTGGGCGGCGTCGGTTCACGCCCGGGGATTCGCTGGTCGAGCACCAGCGCAGTCGCGCCTGGCTGCGCGATCGCCTGGAGGAGCCCGGCCCGGCCGGGACGGCCACGATCGTCGTCACGCATCATGGCCCGAGCGTGCACAGCATCGCGCCGCAGTACGAAGGCAACGACCTGAACTCCTGCTTCTGCAGCGAGCTGCCGGCGCCGTTCTTCGAGCGGCCGGCCCTGTGGGTGCACGGCCATGTGCACAACTCGTTCGACTACCGGATCGGCCGCACCCGGGTGGTCGCCAATCCGCGCGGCTATTTCTTCCGGCCAGCGGGCAGTTCGAGAACGACTCGTTCCAGGCCGACCTGGTGATCGACGTGCAACCGCAGGGGTCGCCATGAGACAGCCCCTGGAACTGGCCGGTACGGGGCAACCGGCGATGGTCGAAGCCTGGTGACCGAGTCGATCGTGCCAACGTTCGCTGAGCACCACCACGCACGCATGCATCTCGAGTGCCGCGCGCAAGGCGCGCTGCGGGTCGTCCTCGTGCGCCACCGGCGCGCCGAAGACCGCCATCACCGCATCACCGACGAACTTTTCGACGAATGCGTCGAAGCGTTCGACCACTGTGCGCGGGGCGGCGAACAAGTCCGTCTGCAGGGCACGCACGTCCTCGGGATCCAGCCTCTCGGAGATCGCGGTGAATCCGGACAAATCCGCGAACAGTACGGTGGCTGCACGGCGATCGGCCTCTGCTGCGACGGAAGCTGCGGGGGGCGCGATGGCCAGCTTGTTGCCGCAACCGGGACAGAAGGCAAAGTCGACGGATACGTCGAGTAGGCAGCGCCGGCATTTCATCGACACATACTATGCCTTGGACAATGGGCCTGTTCGAGCGCACCGGCTCCAACCGCGACCACCTTGATGGCCGGCAGCTTCCCTTGTCGCTACGGGGCCAATGTCAGAAGTTGATTGGGCGAGAAAGAGACGGACACGGACTCGCCCGTTGCCATGGATGGATCACCGCCTCGTGGGTAACATGCGCCGCAGAACGCCGTCCTTCCAGACGAAGTGATGCACCAACGCGGCTGCTGCGTGGAAGAGGGCAACGGCCAGCAATGTGTTGGCCGCCAATCCATGCCATTCCTCGACACTCTCCCTGAGCCCCTTGTTGTTCGGGTCGAAAGCCTGGATCTTGAACAGATTGAAAATCGTGTCGCCCCGGACCCACGCGTTCGCGATTCCAAGAACGACGGTGGCAATCAGCAGTCCGTAAAGCAACCAGTGCGTGGCCGTCGCGATCTTGTCGAGCCAACCCGATCCCGCAGGTGAAAGGTAGACGGGTCGCCCACCGAAGCGCCAACTGATCCGTGCGACGAGCACGAGTGCGAGTGCGACGCCGAGCGAGATGTGCGTGCTGCGCGCGAAGACCCGAGGAATGCCTTTCGGAAACCAGTCGATGGTCTCGCCCAGGACCCACAGCGCAACCACCAATGCAGCTGTGACCCAGTGAAGAACGATCGTGCGACCATCGAATCGGAGAGGGGCTGCGCTTTTGTCGGACATTCGCCGATGGTAACGGCGGACGGGCGTGTCAGATCCAGGTATGGCCCGAGACCGCGGGTCTTGGCGCGCCAGTGCCCGGGCAGCCGGGGCCGTTCAGCTTCTGCGAACTTATCGTCGGAGTCGGCACGCGACCTGTGAATTGAGGCTCGGCGAGTCCGCTACGGGGCAGCCCGCCAGCTTTTGATGGCAACTTCCATCAGCCATATCGATTCAAGGGTCGCCGGCATCGGACGTCTCCGAGATGATCGAATCGATTCGACAAGGGGTGGTCCCTTGCATCCAAGAGGACCGGCCGCAGCCAAGTTCTACCTACCAATGAAAGGCTTCTGTCTCGTGCCGCGTGGCCAGCATGAATGCATCCGCCACGTGGACAAATGGCATCACGTCCACATCGCTCGTGCGCTCCGCGACCAGCTCGACGAAGCGCCGATACAGGCCAGCATATTCGGATGCCGGCTGCACGACGAGAGGTGTTTCCGCTATCTCCCCGACGGCGCCTCCATCCCGCAGAACCAACACCCCGCTGTCCGTCTCGAGGCGAATTTCCCATCGTTGCGGACCCTGCTGCAGAAAGTCGAATTCCGCATTCAACGTCCCTCCCGATGCAAGAGCGAATCTGAGGCTTGCCGCGATCGGAGCTTGGCGATTCTTGGGTACGAGAATGCTGCCCTCGGTCAGGGCAAAGGACGTCGGCAAGATGTGAGTGGCGATCGACAACGCGTTGATTCCCGGGTCGAACACTCCCATGCCGCCTGCTGCAAAGATCCAATCCTGCCCCGGATGCCAGCGGCGCACATCTTCCTTCCAAGCAATCTCGGCGTTCAGCACCCTCTTGTCGACCAGCCATCGACGTGCAGCGCCAACCGCGGCAGCGTACCGAGAGTGCCAACTGGCGAACAGCGAGACGCCGTTGGCTTTGGCGAGTTCAGTCAAAGCAAACACATCGGCGAGCGTCGCGGCTGGCGGCTTCTCCAAAAAAACGTGCCGGCCGCTCAGCAACGCTGCCTTTGCAATGGCGTAGCGGCCCTGCGGCGGAGTGCACAGCACGAACGCGTCAATGTCGGAGCACCCGGCAACGGCCGCCTCGACTGACTTGAAATTGGGCGTGCCTGGCAGACCGGTTCGCTGACTGACCGTTGCGACAAGTGCCAAGTCGTCGTGCGCGGCGATGGTGGGTAGGTGTTGATCCACCGCAATCTTGCCTAGGCCAACAATCGCGATACGAAGCGGCTTGCTCATCTCATCACCCTCGTGTTGCTTCAAACGGCGAGCCGACTGTGAATCAAATCGGCCGCCCCTTCGCCGATCATGACCGTCGGCGCCGCGTTGATCGTTCCCGAAACCAGCCTGGGTATGGTAGTGGCGCCGCGAGCGGCAGGTTCCACCCGCTGATTCAAAGCTGACCTGCAAAATGAGATTGCAGGCCCCTTTTTTCGACTTTGTTTGGTCGGAACAATTGGCATTGACCCGCGGCAGACGGGACGTTCAGCGGCCAACCGGTGCTCGTCCGGAGCGCCGGTGAGGTGGCACCTGCAGGCGTGGCTTGCGCCGTCTCGAGCCAGTAGCCTGCTCAGCTGCCAGCGAGTCGATGATGGGACACTCGGGGCGGTCGTCGCCGCGGCAGCACTGCACCAAGTTCTCCAGGGCCGCCTTCATGGCGAGCAACTCCTGGGCCTTCTCATCGAGTTCGCGGATGTGCGCGTTCGCCAGCGCCTTCACCTCGCGGCTCGGCCGGCTCCGGTCATGCCAGAGGCTCACCAGCTGGGAGATTTCAGGGATGGAAAAGCCCAGGTCGCGAGCGTGACGGATGAACCTCAGAGTCTGGACGTCGCCTTCGGCGTACTGCCGATAGCCGGCTTCGGTTCGCTGTGCGGCAGGCATCAGACAAACCTCTTCGTAGTGACGAATCATCTTGGCGGACACGCCTGAGGCAGTGGCGGCCTGGCCGATGTTCAGCATCGCGGGACCTCTCTCGGATTTGACAGCAACAGTCTAGAGGTTCCCATCGTGGGAGGGGCAAGGACGATTTGACGCGGCTTGTGCTGCGTCATGGTTTCGTCCGTCCGACTTGACCTTCCAACGATTGCAAGGTCGACAGTAGCTTCATCGAATCACCCAAAGAAGCTGCGATGCATACCTACCGAGTCGACGACATGACCTGCGGCCACTGCGCCAGCACCATCACCAAAGCCATCCGGGCCGTGGACACCGGTGCCGAGGTCGCCGTGGACCTGGGGCAGCATTTGGTGCGCGTCGAATCGAGCACAGGCAACCCGCAACAGCTCAGCGAAGCCATCACACATGCGGGCTACACACCGGTGTCGGTGAACCTGCAGTCTGTCGCTGCTGCCGCACCCAAGTCGGGCGGATGCTGCTGCGGCGGCGGCGCCTCAAGCTGCCGGACTTGAGATGCATCAAGCCGTGACCGCTCCGCATGGACATGATGGAAACGATGAAGCAGATGATGATGGACCGCGACGGCATGAGGCCCACGGCCACCAAGTAGTTCCAAGAGCGCCATGCCATCCAGCAGCGGAACGACCGACGACCACGCCCATGCGGGGCACGATCATCATCAGGGCACGCACGTCGTGCCCGACGGCACGGTGATGGCCGGCGCGCATCACACGCCAACAGCATCACTCAAGTCGACGCTGACCGCGCCTCCGGGCCAGCAGGTCGAATACACCTGCCCGATGCACCCGCAAATACGTCAGATGGGGCCGGGCAATTGCCCCATCTGCGGCATGGCGCTCGAACCGGTCCTCGTGGCTGCGGAGACTGGCGAAAGCCCCGAGTTGCGCGACATGACGCGGCGATTCTGGATGGCCCTTGCGCTGACGGCGCCTGTCTTCGCGCTGGAGATGGGCGGCCACCTGTTCAACATCCACCACCTCATCGCTCAGCGGACCTCGAACTGGGTGCAACTGCTTCTTGGCACGCCGGTGGTCTTGTGGGCCGGGTGGCCGTTCTTCGTGCGCGCGGTGGCGTCGGTGAAGAACCGCAGCCTCAACATGTTCTCGCTCATCGCGCTCGGCACGGGGGCAGCCTGGCTCTACAGCATCGTCGGCACGCTGGCGCCTCAGTTCTTCCCGAGCGACCTGCGCTTGGAAGATGGCGTGGTACAGATCTATTTCGAAGCAGCGGCCGTCATCACCGTGCTGGTGCTGCTCGGTCAGGTGCTCGAGTTGCGGGCGCGCGAAAAGACATCCGGCGCCATCAAGGCGCTGCTCGGTCTCGCACCGAAGACCGCGGCGAAGGTGAAGGCCGATGAAACCGACGAGACCGTGCAGGTCGACTCGATTCAGGTCAACGACCTCCTTCGGGTTCGTCCGGGCGAGAAAGTCCCGGTCGACGGCGAACTGACCGAGGGCAAGGGCAACGTCGACGAGTCCATGGTGACGGGCGAGCCCATTCCCGTGGCCAAGGCCGCGGGTTCGAAGGTCACCGCCGGCACGTTGAACCAGACCGGCGGCTTCGTGATGAAGGCCGAGAAGGTCGGCGCCGACACCCTGCTCTCGCAAATCGTGCACATGGTCGCGGCCGCCCAGCGCAGCCGTGCCCCCATCCAGCGGATGGCCGACCAGGTCGCGGGCTGGTTCGTGCCGGCTGTCATCCTGATCGCCCTCGCGACGTTCGCTGTGTGGATGGTCTGGAGTCCCTCACCGGCGTTCAGTTACGCGCTCATCACGGCGGTCGCCGTCCTCATCATCGCGTGTCCGTGTGCGCTCGGCCTGGCGACGCCGATGTCCATCATGGTGGGTGTCGGCAAGGGCGCGCAACATGGCGTGCTCATCCGCGACGCGGAAGCGCTCGAGCGCATGGAGAAGGTCGACACGCTGGTGCTGGACAAGACCGGCACGCTGACGGAGGGTCGGCCGAAGGTGGTGCACATCGAACCCGCCAATGGCTTCTCTGCCGACGACGTGCTGCAGAAGCTGGCGAGCGTGGAGCGTGCCAGTGAACACCCTCTGGCACTGGCCATCGTGAACGACGCGCAGGAGCGAAAGCTG
>JBDUAG010000194.1:0-6909 GCA_040004785.1 Burkholderiales bacterium
GCAGGAGCCTGACCATGATCACCTTCTCGAACGTCAACAAGTGGTACGGCGACTATCGTGCGCTGACCGACATCAACGCCGAGGTCAGGAAGGGCGAGGTGGTGGTGGTGTGCGGGCCGTCGGGCTCGGGCAAGTCGACGCTGATCCGCACCGTGAACCGGCTCGAGGAGATCAAGTCGGGCCAGGTGCTGTTCGACGGCCACGACATCCAGGCGCCGATGACGAGCATGCAGCTGAACCGCCTGCGCAGCCGCATCGGCTTCGTGTTCCAGAGCTTCAACCTGTTCCCGCACCTGTCGGCACTCGACAACGTGATGCTGTCGCCGATGCATGTGAACGGCATCAAGCGCAGCGAGGCGCGCGACAAGGCGATGCAGTTGCTCGAGCGCGTGGGGCTCGCGGCCAAGGCCCCGTCGTACCCGGCGCAGTTGTCGGGCGGCCAGCAGCAGCGCGTGGCGATCGCACGCGCGCTGGCGATGGAGCCGCCGGCGATGCTGTTCGACGAACCCACCAGCGCGCTCGACCCCGAGATGGTCGGCGAGGTGCTGGCGGTGATGCGCAGCCTCGCCGCCGAGGGCATGACGATGATGTGCGTCACGCACGAGATGAACTTCGCGCGCGAGGTGGCCGATCGCGTCTGGTTCATGGACGCCGGCTGCATCCTCGAATCGGCCGCGCCCGAGTCGTTTTTCAAGAACCCGCAGCACCCGCGCGCGCAGCGCTTTCTGTCCGACCTGCGCTCCCACTAGACCCCATCCGACAACCCCAGGAGTTCACCATGTCCCTTCGACTTTCAACCCTCGTGCTGGCCGTCTTCGCGGGCGCGCTGAGCGGCCTGTCCCTCGCTGCACGCGCCGACCAGTGGCAGGACATCCAGAAGAGCAAGGAACTGCGCTGCGGCACTTTCGCCGACGTGCCGCCGTTCGCCGCGCCCGATCCGAAGACGCGCGAAATGGTCGGTTTCGACGTCGACCTGTGCAACGGCATGGCCAAGCGCCTCGGGCTCACAGCCAAGATCACGCCGCTGTCGGTCGAGGCGCGTGTGCCCGAGGTCAAGATGGGGCGCGTGGACATCACGGTCGCGAATCTGGCGTACACGCTGGGCCGCGCCGAACAGATCCAGTTCAGCGACCCGTACTACCTCGCGAAAGAAATGCTCGCCGTGAAGGCCAGCGACCCGGCGACCGGCAAGGCCGACTTCAAGGGCAAGCGCCTGGCCTCGACCAAGGGCTCGACCTCCGAGCTGTCGATCAAGATGAACGGCTCGGAGCCGGTCACGTTCCAGGACACCGGCTCCGCCTACATGGCGGTGCAGCAGAACAAGGCGCTGGGCATGGTGGCCAACACGATGACGATCACCAAGCTCGTCAACCAGTCGAAGACATCGGGTGTCGAGCTGAAGATGATTGCCGAGCCGATGGCGTTCCAGCCGATCGGCGTGGGCATGAAGAAGGACGAGCCGGCGTTGCTGGCCAAGATCAACGCCACTCTGGTCGAGATGGACAAGGCCGGCGAGATCAACCAGCTCTGGGACAAGTGGCTGGGTCCGAACACCGAATTCAAGATGACACGCACCGACAAGGTCGTGCCGCTCAGCGAGCTGAAGTTCACGCCGCTGCCTTGAGGTGACGAGCCCCGCTGACGCGCCGCGGGCGCGCCAGCGTCGGTCGTCACTCCCTCCTGTTTCTTCATTCGATGTGACCGCGCCGCGGCCACGGGATCAGCTCGTCTCTTCACAACCTCACCCAGGAAAACTCCCATGAGAAAAACCCCGTTCGCGATGGCCGCTGCTTCCTTGCTGTGCGCTGCCGCCGCCCACGCGCAATCGTCCGTCACCGTCTTCGGAACGCTCGACCTGGGCGCAGGCCACGTGAAGAACGGCGCGGGCTCGATGTACTTGCTCAAGGACAACGGTGCCAGCACGAGCAAGATCGCTTTCAAGGGCACCGAAGACCTGGGTGACGGCCTGTCGGCCATCTTCTGGCTCGAAGGACAGACCGACCCGGACGTGGGCACCAACGGCGGGAGCAACGGCACGGCGACCGCGTTCTGGAACCGGCGCTCGACGGTCGGCATGGCTGGCAAGTTCGGCGAATTCAGGCTCGGCCGCGACTACGTTCCGGCGTTCGGCATCATGGCCGACTTCGACCCCGCCAACACCAACGGCTCGGGCAATGCGCTGAACCTGTGGACCTACCTGGGCAGCGGGGCGGTGACCGAAGTGCGGGCGAACAACGCCGTCAGCTATTTCCTGCCGGGCAACCTGGGCGGGTTCTCCGGTCAGGTCATGGTGGCGCCCGGCGAAGGCTTGGCAGGGCAGAAGTACGTCGGTGCGCGCTTCGGCTATGCCACGGGCGCGCTGAAGCTGTCCGCCGCGTTCGGCCAGACCGACACCGCGAACGCCGACACGCCGAAGTTCAAGACCGCGAGCGTCGGTGGCTCGTACAACTTCGGCTTCGCCACCTTGCAAGGCTTCGCCAACCACAACACCTACGATGTGAAGAAGGCGACCACGATCCTGATCGGTGCGGTCATCCCGGTGCCGATCGGCGCGGGCGAGATCCGCACGTCGTACCAGAAGCTCAATGCCTCCGGCGGCGGGACGGACGCCAACGACGCCAGCCAGGTCTATCTCGGCTACTGGTACTACCTGTCCAAACGCACGTCCGTCTACGCCAACGTTGCGCGTCTGAGCAACAAGGGCGCGGGCAACTACGTCATCTCCGGCGGGCCTGCGATCGGCTCGTTGACGGGGTTCTCGAACACCGGCTACGAGTTCGGCCTGCGCCACTTCTTCTGATTTCGCGACAGCCTTGCGCCAAGGGCACGGGGCTGGTCGCGGGGCGACAAGCACAACAACTGCCATGGCGCCTCGCCAAACCGCGCAAGCGAGACGTGGCCTTTGCAGCGTTCAGCAAAGCGGCGCGTTGCCCGCGGGCACCAGCGTTCCGTCGATTGCTGCATCGACTCCACCATGAAAGCGCAGCACCTCGTGCTCGAGACGGCCCGCATGCAAGCCGACGTTGGCGCCGCTTGCCAGCCCGCGCTGGATCGCCACCGCGGTCGCGATGTCCTCTTGCTGAAAGACCGTCTGCTCGATCAAGCGAAAGGTCTTTTCCCAGTGCGCGTTCCAGTCGTCGCCGGCTCGATCGGGCGGGATCAGCATCGTGTGCACCCATCGGACCGCGTCTTCAGCCGGCGAGAACATGCCGATCAGGCTGACATGGTCGGGGTGCCAGATCAGGAAGGTGTTCGGGAAGACCAGCTGCGTCGGCGTGACCAGCTTGCACAGCGCGTAGCGGTCATGCGGTGGTTCGAAAGCCTCGAAGGCTGTGCGACGGGCGACCAGTGAATCCTGGTGCGGGCCGGCGTGCAGGTTGACGGTGTACGCGTCGGCGAAGAACGGATAGATCGTGTCGCGATGCAGCACGCGGATGTGATAACCCTCGAGGAACGCATCGACGGTGAGCTTCCAGTTCGCCGGATAGACGTGATCGACCTTGCGGAACACCTTCATCTCCGCCAGGCCCAGCCACTGCAGGTGTTCGTCCAACCCTTGCAGGAAGGTTGCGGCCGAGAATGCCGCGCCAGGCGTGCGCTTCACGAAGATCAGCCCACCCGCTTCATCACACGGCAGTTCGACGAGGTTCAGCGTGGCAGGGTCGATGCCTTCGAAGGTCTCGGCATGGAGGCGATGACGCAGGCGTCCGTCGAGCTCGTAGGTCCAGCCGTGGTACGGGCAAACCAGAGACTTGCAGGGTGTCGCGCTCGCAGGCTCCGGCCCCACGGAGGCGACCAACGTCATGCCTCGATGCCTGCACACGTTGAAGAAGGCTCCAAGCCGACCGTCGCGCGATCGGGTCAGGACGATGGGCACGCCCAGCGCATCGAACGGAAACGCCGATCCGGCCGGGACTTCCGAACTGTGGGCGGCGACGATCGGCCATTGCGCGAAGAGCATGTCTTGCTCCTGCTGCCAGTGGTCGCGGTCGACGTAGTGGCTGACGGGCACGGTGCCTGTCTCGGTGCCCATTTCTCTGGCGCCGGTGCGGCGAGCCTGGTCGAGGCGGTGGATCAGGTCGGCCAATGTGGTCGGCACGGGAGCAGCGGTGGAATCGCTCATGGTGGACGCTCGTCAATCGTCCCGATATATTACATAGCATGTCAGAGTCGGACGACATAGGTAATATACAAAATCCGACGGCGCGGCACCTGCTGTTGAACTTGCTGCTCGCTGCCGAGCACGAGCTGCTTGGTGCTACGGAAGCGGTGCAGGCTTGTGCGCTGTTCGGGATTTCCGGCAACGCCGCGCGCGTTGCATTGGCGCGTCTGGCGCGCGCGGACCTGATCGAGCCCGCGGAGCGGGGCGAATACCGCCTCGGCCCGAAGGGGCGTGCGCTCGGAGCGGATGTGGCGACTTGGAGGCAGTCCGGCAGGCCGATCCGTGCCTGGGACGGTGGCTGGATCGCCGTCTTGACCGCGGGGCACGCGCGTTCGGACCGGAAGGCCTTGCGGCGCAGGGGGCGGGCGCTGGCGCTTGTCGGCATGCGCGAACTGGAGCCGGGCTTGTACGTTCGCCCGGACAACTTCGCGACCAGTCTTCAGGGCACGCGAGAGCGCCTCCATGCGTTGGGGCTCGAGTCGACGACGCCGGTGTTTGTCGCGCGGGACTTTGACGCCCAGCGCGAAATGCGTGCTCGTCGACTGTGGCCGAAGGCGACGTTGGAGAGCGGTTATCGCGAGACCGCATCAGGCCTGGAGCGGTCGCTCGCCCATCTCGACTCGCTCGGCCCTCGGGCCGCGGCGCGCGAAGCTTTTCTGCTCGGTGACCGTGCCGTCCGACAGCTGGTGTTCGATCCGATGCTGCCCGAGCCGCTGATTTCGGCCACGCTGCGCGAGAAATTCTTCGAGGCAGTGCGACGCTACGACGCGGCAGGTGTCCGCGTTTGGCGGGGCTTCGTGCAGTCGGGGTATTGATGTTCACGTCGTGCCTTCGTCTGCTCAGCTTGAATCCGGACTGAACCGCCCAGTCCGTTGTCTGCCCTGTGATGTCTCCTCCAAAGCCACTTCGGAATTCGCCAATCGCCGCGAAATCGGGCCCGGAAATGACGGCGTGCAGTTCACCGTTCGGCGTTTGAACGCGGGGTGGGTTCCCGACCTTTGCGAAGGGGGGACTTGTCTGACGCTGCGGACAATGAGCTCCCGTCCGATAATCGCGCCACGTGAAGCACCTCCGCATCCTCATCTTGGTCCTGATGTCCATCCTGCTCCCCATTCGGGGCGCTGTGGCGGCGACCATGCTCTGCCCGGTAGGCGAGGGGACGAGTACGGCGGCGTTGTTCGCTGAGCAAGGGCACGACGAGATGCATGCGGACCACTCGGTGACGCATCATCACGCCAGCGGCGAGGCGCCCAACGACGAGCCTTCCTCAGGCGAGCACCCGACGACTTGCCACTTCTGCGCCAGCGGCTGCTGGATGGCTTCCATCGTCGGCATGGTCCCATCCCTCGGGCAGCCCGGTCTGACTTCCTCGGTCACCTTCCCCGCGCTCACGACGCGCATCCCGGTCTTTCAATCGGACGGCCAGGACCGTCCTCCACGAACCATCTGACCCCGCCAGGCCTCCGCTGAGGGGCCGAACAGGGCTCGTGCTCCAACGCACGAGAAGCCCGCCGTTGGCACCGCCCATCGGTGCGTCAGATGAGTTCGAACAATGAACAACAACCTGCTTCCTTGGAGCGTTGAAGCGCCGAAGGGGATTTTGCAGCTGACCTGCCAGTCAGCGTCCGTCGACGACGGTCATCCAGACATGGGGGGCACGTCATGATGCGAATGACCGCCACGGCGCTGGCCTCGCTCGCGCTTGCTGGCTGCGCATCCTTCTCCCAGGATGGCGGCTTCGCAGCCGTTGAGCAGCTGACCAAGGAGCGCGTCGGGCAGACCCCGACCTACCAGCGCACCATCGGGCAGGCCGACTCGGCCAGGGCATGCGTCGCAGACTTGCTCAAGCAACCGCTGACCGCGGGTAGCGCGGTCGAAATCGCGCTGCTGAACAACAGAGACCTTCAGGCCAGCTACGCCGAGCTGGGCATCGCCGAGTCCGACCTCGTCCGAGCCGGTCGGCTCGCGAACCCCTCATTCAGCTTCGGCCGTCTCAGCGGTGGCGGGGCCGTGGAAATCGACCGCGCCGTGCTGTTCGATGTGCTGGGCCTGTTCACGATGCCGCTGGCCAGGCAAGTCGAGCAGCGCCGCTTTGAGCAGACGCAACTGCAGGCGGCTTATGACACCGTGGGCGTGGCGGGTGAAGCCCGCAAGGCGTTCTTCGAGGCGGTGACCGCGCAGCAGCTCGTCGGCTACTTCGGACAGGTGAAGGAGGCCGCGGATGCCTCGAACGAGTTGGCTCGGCGCATGGCGGCAGCAGGCAATTTCAACAAGCTCGCGCAGATGCGGGAGCAATCCTTCTACGCCGACGCGACGGCGCAGCTCGCGAGGGCCCGGCACCAGGCTGTCGCGTCGCGCGAACGCCTGACTCGGGTCTTGGCACTCGGCGAGGACCAACTGGCGTTCAAGTTGCCAGAGCGGTTGCCGGACCTGCCGAAATCTCCTGCAGAGCCAAAGGACGCCGAGCAGACCGCGATGGACAAGCGCCTCGACGTGCTGATGGCCAGGCGCGCGACGGAATCGACGGCCACATCGCTGGGGCTCACCAAGACCACCCGATTCATCAACGTGCTGCACGCGGGGTACCAAAACCAGAGTAACACCGGCGAGACCCGCAAGAACGGTTACGAGGTTGAACTGGAGTTGCCCCTGTTCGACTTCGGCTCCGCTCGGGTCGCACGGGCTGAAGCCACGTACATGCAGTCGGTGAACCGCACGGCGCAGGTCGCCATCAACGCCCGCTCCGA
>JBDUAG010000195.1:0-6892 GCA_040004785.1 Burkholderiales bacterium
GCCGCGGCTGGGTCTCGAACACGAGCGGGAAGCCGACGATGCCGATGCCGAGCAGCACCGCGGCGCCGATGAGTCGCTGCCGGGCGCGTGTGCGTGCCTGCTGAACCGCGTCGGACGCATCGGTGGTGCCGGGCGCCGCGCCTCGTGGCGAATCGGTCTGGCGCTTGAAAATGGACAGCAAACCCATGCGATGCGAGTTCCGGCAGTGGCGTGAACGTGGAGGAACGCTGGCGTGGGCCTGAGCGCCCGCGGGGCCGGCGAGGCCCGTCGTCAGGCGCTGTGTTTGCCGGTCAGGCGGGGCACGCCATCCTGCAACACGCCGCCCACCGTCAGGAACGATCCGAAGACCACGATTCTATCAGCGGGGTCTGCGGCATCGAGGGCGGCGGCGAGGGCCTGTCGGGGCTGTGCATGGGTGGCCAGCGTGACCGGCCCCGGACCCTTCAAACCCAGGCTCGCGTAGCGCGCTGCGAGGTCGTCGGCACGCGCCGCACGCGGCATCGGCAGGTCGGTAAAGTGCCAGTGGTCAACGATCGGCGCCATGCGCGTGAGGATGGCCGCGATGTCCTTGTCGGCCATCACGCCGAAGATCGCGTGGGTGCGAGGGAAGAAGCCCATCTGGTCGAGGTTCTGCGTCAGTGTGGCGACCGCGTGCGGGTTGTGCGCCACATCGAGCACCAGCGTCGGCTGGCCGGCAATGGTCTGGAAGCGGCCCGGCAGTTCAACCAGCGCGAAGCCGTTGCGCACCGCTTGCGCGCTGATCGGCAGGCGGTCGCGCAGCGCCTCGAACGCGGCCAGCGCGCCCGCCGCATTGAGCAGTTGATTCGCACCGCGCAACGCCGGGTACGCCATCGCGTTGAAACGCTTGTGGCGGCCGGCCCAACTCCATTGCTGCTGGTCGCCGGCAACGTTGAAATCACGGCCGATCAGCCACAGGTCGGCACCCTTCTCGCGCGCCTGGGTCGTCAGGCTGTGCGGCGCCATCGGGTCGCTGACGATCACCGGCTTGCCGGCGCGCATGATGCCGGCCTTCTCGATCGCGATCGTCTCGCGGTCCGCACCGAGGTATTCGGCGTGGTCGATGTCGATGCTGGTGATGATCGAGCAATCGGCATCGAACGCGTTCACCGCGTCGAGCCGGCCACCCATGCCGACCTCGAGGATCACGAGATCGAGCGGTGTCTGCGCCAGCAGGCGAAAGATCGCCAAGGTGGTGAACTCGAAATAGGTCAGCGCCACCTCGCCGCGCGCCCGCTCGACCGCCTCGAAGTGCGGCAGCAGCGACGTCTCATCGACCATCTGCCCGTTGACCCGGCAACGTTCCTCGAAATGCACCAGGTGCGGCTTCGAGTACAGCCCGACGCGGTAGCCGGCCTGCAGCGCGATCGCCTCCAGCATCGCGCAGGTCGAGCCCTTGCCGTTGGTGCCCGCCACCGCAATCACCGGCATCGTGAAGTCGAGGCCGAGCCGTTCCCTGACGAGGCGCACACGCGCCAGCGTCATGTCGATGTCTCTGGGGTGCAGGCGCTCGCAGTGGGCGAGCCAGTCGGCCAGGGTCGTCGGCAGCGCGCTCGCCAGATCAGGTGACGGCATCGGCACTCTGCCGCTGCAGCATCGCGATCACACGGGCGATGCGCGCGCGCAATTCGCGCCGATCGATGATCGCGTCGATCGCGCCGGTCTGCAGCAGGAATTCGGCGCGCTGGAAGCCCTCGGGCAACTTCTCGCGCACGGTGTTCTCGATCACGCGCGGGCCCGCGAAGCCGATCAGCGCCTGCGGCTCGGCGATCACCATGTCGCCGACGAATGCGAAGCTCGCCGACACGCCGCCCATCGTCGGGTCGGTCAGCACGCTGATGAACGGCAGGCGCGCTTTCGCCAGATGCGTCAACGCGGCGTTGGTCTTGGCCATCTGCAACAGGCTGAGCAGGCCCTCCTGCATGCGCGCACCACCCGTCGCGGTGAAGCTGACGAACGGAGTCTTCTGCTCGATCGCGGCCTCGACCCCGCGCACGAAACGCTCGCCGACGACGGAGCCCATCGAGCCGCCCATGAAGTCGAACTCGAAGCAGGCCGCGACCAGCGGCACGCTCATCACCGAGCCGCCCATCACGACCAGCGCATCGGTTTCGCCGGTGGCTTCCAGCGCGTCCTTCAAACGCTCGGTGTACTTCTTGCTGTCCTTGAACTTCAGCGCATCGACCGGCAGCACTTCCTGGCCGATCTCGTAGCGGCCTTCGGCGTCGAGGAAAGCATCGAGCCGCGCGCGTGCGCCGATGCGGTGGTGGTGACTGCACTTCGGGCAGACGTTGATGTTCTGCTCGAGGTCGGTCTTGTACAGCACCGTCTCGCACTGCGGGCACTTGATCCACAGGCCTTCGGGCACGGTGCGGCGCTCGCCGCGTTCGTTCGGCTGAATCTTGGGGGGCAGCAGTTTTTCAAGCCAGCTCATGGGACGGTGTCCTTTCAGGAATCGAGCGCCGCGCGGATGTTCGCAATGAACGCCCCGGCGGCCGCCGCGACATTGTCGCGCGTACAGGTTTCGAGCAATTGCACCAGCGCGGTGCCGATCACGACGGCGTCCGAGACCGCCGCGACGGCCTGCGCGGTCTTCGCATCGCGGATGCCGAAGCCAACACCTACGGGCAGCTTCACGAACTGCTTGATGCGCGGGATCATCGCTGCCACGGCGGCGGTGTCGAGGTGGCCGGCGCCGGTCACGCCCTTCAGCGACACGTAGTAGACGTAGCCGCTGGCGATGCGACCGACATGCGCCATGCGCGCTTCGGTCGAGGTCGGCGCAAGCAGGAAGATCGGATCGAGATCGTTCGCCCGCAGGGTGGCGGCGAAAGCTTCGCACTCCTCGGGCGGGTAGTCCACGACCAGCACGCCGTCGACGCCGGCCGTGCGCGCATCCCCAACGAAACGATCGACACCATAGCGCTCGACTGGATTCGCATAGCCCATCAGCACGACCGGTGTGGTCTGGTTCGTGCTGCGGAACAGGCGCACCTGCTCCAGCACCTGCGGCATGCCGATGCCGCGCGCCAGTGCGCGCTCGCCGGCCTTCTGGATCACCGGCCCGTCTGCCATCGGGTCGGAGAACGGCACGCCGAGCTCGATCACGTCAGCGCCCGCGTCGGCCATCGCCCGCATGATGTCGACCGTAGCGTCGGCGAATGGATCGCCGGTCGTCACGTAGGGGATCAAGGCCTTGCGGCCTTTGGCCTGCAACGCGTCGAACGTGGCTTTGATGCGGCTCATGCTGCGAGCCCCTTCACCTGCTGACCGCCCTGCGACGGCCGATCGAAATACTGTGCGCCCGACAGGTCGGCGACGGTGCCGATGTCCTTGTCGCCGCGGCCCGAGAGGTTCACCAGCAGGTGCTGGTCGGCACGCATGGTCGGCGCGATCTTCATCGCATGGGCGACCGCGTGCGCCGATTCCAGCGCCGGGATGATGCCTTCGGTGCGGCACAGGCGGTGAAACGCTTCGAGCGCCTCGCTGTCGGTGATGCCGACGTATTCGGCGCGGCCGATGTCATGCAGATAGGCATGTTCCGGGCCGACGCCAGGGTAATCGAGCCCGGCCGAGATCGAATGCGTCTCGGTGATCTGGCCGTTCGCATCCTGCAGCAAATACGTGCGGTTGCCGTGCAGCACGCCGGGCGAGCCGGCGCTGATCGACGCGGCGTGCTTGCCGCTGTCGAGCCCCTGCCCCGCGGCCTCGACGCCGATCAGCCGCGTACCGGCGTGGTCGATGTACGGATAGAAGATGCCCATCGCGTTGCTGCCACCGCCGACGCACGCAATCACTGCGTCGGGCTGGCGGCCGGTCATCTCGGGCATCTGCACCAGGCACTCGTCACCGATCACGCGCTGGAAGTCGCGCACCATCGTCGGATAGGGGTGCGGGCCGGCCACCGTGCCGATGATGTAGAAGGTGTTCTCGACGTTTGTGACCCAGTCGCGCAGTGCCTCGTTCAGTGCATCCTTCAGCGTCTTCGAGCCGCTCTCGACCGGCACCACCGTGGCGCCGAGCAGGTTCATGCGATACACGTTCGGCGATTGGCGCTTCACATCCTCGCTGCCCATGTAGACCACGCACTCCAGGCCGTAGCGCGCGCAGATCGTCGCCGTGGCCACGCCATGCTGGCCAGCGCCGGTCTCGGCGATTACGCGCGGCTTGCCCATGCGGCGTGCAAGCATCGCCTGGCCGATCGTGTTGTTGACCTTGTGTGCGCCGGTGTGGTTGAGGTCTTCGCGTTTCAGGAAGATCTGAGCGCCGCCGAGTTCACGGCTCAGGCGCGCGGCGTGGTAGATCGGGCTCGGGCGGCCGACGAAGTGCTTCAGCTCGTACTGAAACTCCTTGATGAACGCCGGGTCGTTCTGGACCTCCGCGTAGGCGCGCTTGAGTTCGTCCAGCGCATGGACCAGGGTTTCGGCGACGAAGCTGCCGCCATAGGGGCCGAAGTGGCCCGAGGCATCGGGTTGTTGATAGTTCGACATGTGATCACTTCTGTTCAGGCATTCGATGCCGGGCGGGCATCGGCCTCGCGCACGGCATCGCAGAACCGGCGGATCGAGTCGGCATCCTTGATGCCTTTCGCGGACTCGACGCCGGAACTCACGTCAACGGCCCAGGGCCGCAGCGTGTGAATGCCATGGATCACATTTCCGGCACGCAACCCACCAGACAAAACGAGGGGAAGGGGCACGGCGGATTGAACGAGCGACCAATCGAAGACCTTTCCACCGCCGCCATAGCCCTCGACGTCGGCGTCGAGCAGGATGGCTTGGGCGTGCGCAAATCGAGTCGCGAAGTCTAGCAAATCGAAGCCCGGCGCGACCCGGACCGCACGCAGGTACGGCCGCGCCGCACTCAGGCACTGCGCCGGCGTCTCGTCGCCGTGAAATTGCAGCAGCAACTGCGGGATCGCAGCGCAGGCGGCATCGACCTCTGCGCCACTTGGGTTGACGAACAAGCCGACGGGCATCACGAACGGCGGCAGCCGCTGCGCCAGTTCGGTGGCCCGGGCCAGCGTGACAAAACGCGGGCTCTTGTCGTAGAGCACGAAGCCGACCGCATCGGCGCCGGCCTCGACGGCGGCGTCAACGTCGGCCTCGCGGGTCAGGCCACAGATCTTGATGCGTGTGCGTTGATTCATGCGTGCTCAGGGCAGCCAGTCCATCGCCGCGGTGCGGTCAGGCATGGCGTGAACCGCATCGTAGTACGGGCCGACGAAGTACAGGCCGTCCGCCGAAAACGTCGCCGCTGCGAGCCGGCGCTCCTTTGACTCAAGCACCTCAGCCAGCCACGCCACGCTGCGCGCCCCGGAGCCCACCGCGACCAGGCAGCCCATCAGGTTGCGTACCATGTGGTGCAGGAACGCGCTCGCGTCGAACTCGAAACGCCAGTAAGCGCCGCGCTTTGAGAGCGTGATGTCACGCATCGTCTTGACCGGCGACGGGGCCTGACATTCAGCGGAGCGGAACGCGCTGAAATCGTGCTCACCGATCAGCAAATGCGCCGCCGCCTGCATCGCCGCGCCGTCGAGCGGGCGAAAGCTCCAACCGACAGCGCCGGCCTCGACCGCCGGGCGCACGATCGATTCGAGCAACACGTAGACGTAGCGTCGGCCGACGGCGCTGTAGCGCGCGTGAAACGAGTCATCGGTGATCCGGCACCATTGCACCGCGATGTCGGCCGGCAGGAACCGGTTCGTGCCGCGCAGCCAGGATTGCGTTTCGCGCGCGATCTCGGTGTCGAGGTGGACGACCTGGTTCAGCGCATGCACGCCGGTGTCGGTGCGGCCCGCGCACATCGCGCGGAGCGGCGCGTCGGCGAACCGGCCGAGCGCGCGCTCCAATCGATCCTGGACCGTCTGGCCACCGGGTTGGCTCTGCCAACCCTGATAGGCCTGCCCGCGGTAGGCGACCCCGAGCACCACCCTCACGAGTGGCCTCGGTTCACCCCAGGTCGGCCAGCATGCTCTGCGCCCGGCTCTTCACGGCACCCGTGGACTTGGCCACGACTTCGTTGAGCAGGTCGCGCGCGCCATCGGTGTCGCCGATCTGGCGAAACTCTTCGGCCAGCTCGAGCTTGCGCGACAACGGGTCGTCTTCACCGTCCGCATCCAGGCCCGGCAACCCGAGGTCGCCGAAGCCCGAAGCGGCACTGGCCGCAGGCGCGTGTGCAGGCGCCGGTGTCGGCATGTCGAGATCGAGCGAAATGTCGGACAGGTCGAATGTCGAAGGTTCGACCACGGCAGCGGGTGCCTTGCCCTGCAATTCGGGCACCTCGGGCACCGAGAAGTCGAGCGACATCGCACCCTGCTTGGCCGGCTGCGGCGGAGGTGCCACCGGCTGGGTCGTCTGGAGCGGCGTCGCCGCGGTGAGCACACCGCCGTGGGTGCTCGCCATGTCGAGATCCAGATCGAGGTCCATGCTGCCGCTGTCGTGCGGCGGCACCCCGGTAACCGAACTTCCAAACTGCGACGGCGACGGCAGCACCGACTGCGGCATGGTGCTGGCGCCCAACGGTTCGATCATCTCGCCGCTGGCGCTCTTCGCCATCGCGGGCGTGCCGCCCGGCTGGAACAGCGCGTTGTCGGGGTCGATCTGCGCGCCGAGCTCCTGGGCCTTGGCCCAGTCTTCACCCTCGCCATGCGTCAGCGCGTAGAGCTGGGTCGCGAGCAACTCGAAGCCCTTGGTGTCGCGCCGCTTGGCATAGACCTCGAGCAGCTTGGTGCGGATCGCCATGCGGTCCGGGTTGCTGCGCATCGCTTCCTTGAGGATTTCCTCGGCCTGCAGATCGCGACCGTAGGCCAGGTACACATCGGCCTCGGCGACCGGATCGACATCGCCGATCGCGTCGAGCTGGCTCAGCGAGT
>JBDUAG010000196.1:0-6891 GCA_040004785.1 Burkholderiales bacterium
GCCAGCCCAGCCAGGCGCGCGGCGAGATTCACGCCGACGCCATAGATGTCATCGTCGTCGACGACCACGTCGGACACGTTGACGCCGACGCGCAACGAGAAATGCTGCGACGCGAGTCTGCCGACGTTGAACTTGCCAATCAACGACTGGAACGCCAGTGCGGATGCGACGGCAGCGGGCACGCTCTCGAACTCCAGCAGCAACCCATCCCCCAAGCTCTTCACAAGCCGGCCGCCATGAACTGGCAGCACCTGGGTTCGGACCTCGTTGACAAAGCGCCGCCAACGATCGATGACGTCGGCCTCGTTGGCCTGCATCAATCGAACCGATTCGACGACATCCACCACCACGATGGCGCGCCGTTGCTGGCGAAGTTCTGGCCAGTCCGGATCCGCCTGCGAGGTGGCAGGCGGCATCTTGTCCATGTCGTAGTCCCCCTGCATCCCCATTTTGTATGAGATGGGTCGCAGGCACCAGCCGGATCATCAAGCCATCCGATGCCCTCGGGCCGACTTGCGCCTACCTTTGTCTCACCGGCGCGCCGAAGCGCCCGCCACCTGTCGGAGGCCCCCATGACCCGCCCCTGCTCCCGCCGCCTGTTCGTGCCGCTCGTCGTGCTGGCGTCACTGGGCTGGGTGGCGCTCATCGTCGCCGGGGGTGGCCTGCAGGCCGAGCAGTTCATCGATGCCGATGCGCTTCCTCAATCGATGGGATGCGGTCTGCCCGGCCCTGCGCCAGTCTCTCCACTCCGTGCGAAGTCCGAGCCCTGTGCCGGCCTCGTGCCCCTCAACCCGCCCGCCCGAAGGAGAACCACTCATGAACACGACCATCCGGACCTGCCCTCGCCTTAGCCGACACCTCGGCTGCCACCTGCCCCACTTTGCGCGTCGCGCCGATTGGCTCGCCGCGCCCCCCGATTCGCCAGGAGTACCCCATGCATCGCCATCGTCGTCATCGTGATCCGGCGCCCCCACCGCGCCTGCAACTCAGCCACCCGTTCGCACGCCTCGTGCTGGGCGGCACTGTCGCCGTCGCCGTGCTCGGCGCCGGCGCCTTCGTCTTCGGCCCGTTCTCCGACCTGAGCGCGCTGCAGCTCGCTGCCGGCCCCAACGCCCAAGGCGCGAGTGGCGCACCCGCGGCCACCGTGCTCGCTCGCACCGGCCGCTCCTGGGGTGCGATCGCGCAGCAGCGCCAGGCCGCTGCCGCATCCGCACCGATCGCGCGCATCGCGCGTCGCGACACGCACGGCCCGTGACCCTCTCAGTTCAACCCTTGCCGCTCGGCGGCTCGTAGCGCACCGCCGGCCTTTGAGCGCGCGCGTAGAGCGGCTCGACGCTCGGCAGCGCGCGCTGGATGTCCTGGATGCGCGTCGGCCCGGTCGGGTGCGTCGAAAGCCACGGCGGCGGCGCGCCCTTGCTCGCCACCGCCATCTTGTTCCACAGCGACACGCCGGCGCGCGGGTCGTAGCCCGCGCGGGCGGCGAGTTCGAGGCCGATCAGATCGGCTTCGGATTCGTCCTCGCGGCCGAACTTGAGCGTGAGCAGCTGGCCGCCCAGGCCGGCGACGCCGCGCGCGAGGTCGCCGAGGCCGAAGATCGCGGCGCCGAGCTCGATCGCGCCGCGCGTTGCCATGGTCTTGCCGATGCGCTCGCGCGCATGCTCGCGCAGCGCGTGCGTCATCTCGTGGCCCATGATCATCGCGACCTCGTCATCGGTCAGCTTGAGCTGGTCGAGGATGCCGAAGTAGAACGCGATCTTGCCGCCCGGCATGCAGAAGGCGTTGATCTGCTTGCTGCCGATCAGGTTGACCTCCCACTTCCATTGGCGCGCGCGCTCGTTCCACTCGTATGTGTACGGGATCAGCCGCTGCGAGATCGCGCGCAGCCGCACCACCTGCGGATGACTTGCCGGCGCGAGCGCGTCCTTCTGCGCCGCCTGCTGCTGCATCTGGCGGTATTGCTGGCCCGCGGCCTGCTCGATCTGCTCGGCCGAGACGAGCTTGGTGAAGCTCGAGCGCGGGCCCACCTCCACGCCTTCGCGCGCCCAGGCCGGCAGCGCCAGACCGACACCCGCGGCGAGCAGGCCGCGGGTGAACAGGCGGCGCGAATGCAGCGCGCAGCAGCAGGTGAGGGTGTGAGGATTCGGGCTCGGCGTCATGCCCTCAATCATCCGTCAACGGCGCGTTCGGGTCGAACTCCAGCGCGCGCACCGGGCCGCGCAGCCACCACAGCATCACGAGTGCCGGCAGCGCCATCACGGTCGAGATGATGAAGAACAGCGGCCAGCCGATCGATTCGGCCAGCACGCCCGCGAGCGGCCCGACCCACACCCGCCCGACCGACGCGAACGCGCTCAGCAGCGCGAACTGCGTCGCCGTGAAGCGCTGGTTGCACAAGCCCATCAGGAACGCCAGGAATGCCGCCGTGCCCATGCCGCCGGAGAGGTTCTCGGCCGCGACCACGAACAGCAGCCCGCCGTCCACCGGCGTGGCCTGGGCGAGCTTGACGAAGCCCCAATCGAACGCCGGCAGCACGAGGCCCGGCATCAGGCCCTTGCCCGCGACCGCGAGCCACCAGAAGCCCAGGTTGCTGACGCCCTGCAGGATGCCGAAGATCATCAGCGAGCGCCACAGCCCGAGCCGCAGCATCAACAGACCGCCGAGCAGCGCACCGCCGATCGAGAGCCAGATGCCGACGATCTTGTTGACGACGCCGACCTCGGCCAGCCCGAAGCTCATGCCCTGCAACAGGAACGGCGTCATCAGCGCGCCGGCGAACGCATCACCGAGCTTGTAGAGCACGATGAAGGCGAGGAACGGCCACGCGCCGGCCTGCGCGAAATAGCTGCGCAGCCCGCCGAGCAGCGTCTCGAAGTGCGCCGCGCGCGCCGCCCAGGCAGCCAGCGGCAGCGTGAACGCGAGGCCCAGCATCAGCGCAAGCAGGTCCATCCACTTCTTCTGCAGCGGCACCGGCATCGCACCGCCCGCGAGCAGCGGCGCGAGGATCGCCTGGGCCAGCGGCGGCCCGAACCGCTCGCTGACAACGAACCCGACCGCCACCGCGACCAGCACCGCCGCGAAGCCGAGCAAATCCTGGCGCGCCACGCTGACGGGCCGATCGGCCGGTGCCAGCGGTGCCAACCGAGGCAGGAACACCACCGTAACGACGGCCGCGCCGACCATCATCCAGCCCATGAAGCGGTAGATCTCGGGCCAACTCCACGCGCCGCCCTGGGCCGGGTCGGCCCAGATGAAGGCGATGCCGCCGGACAGGATCATCGCCATGCGGTATCCCATCACGTACAGCGACGAGCCCAGCCCGCGCTCGTGCGCCGCCAGCAGGTTGGTGCGGTAGGCATCGACGACCACGTCCTGCGAGGCCGAGACGAAGGCGAGCAGCGCGGCGAGCAGCGCGAAGGTGCGCGTCGCGTGGCCGGGCGAGGTGATCGAGAGCCACCACAGCGCGCCGGCCAACAGCAGCTGCGTCAGCACGATCCAGCCGCGGCGCCGGCCGAGCCACGGCCACTCGAACCGATCCATCAGCGGCGCCCACAGGAACTTGAAGGTGTAGGGCAGGCCGACGATGCTCAGCAGCCCGATCGTCGCCACGCCCACGCCCTCGGCCGTCAGCCAGGCCTGCATCGACTGGCCGGTGAGCGCCAGCGGCAGGCCGGAGGCGAAGCCGAGCAAGGTCACGACGATCAGCCGATGCAGCGCCGCCAGATCGAAGCGGGGAGTCGTGGCCGCGCGGCCGGCCGAAGAAGTCATGCGTGGATTCTAGGTTCGGGGCCGATGGCCGAGCCCCGAATCCCGGACAATGCAGCCATGCGAACCTCGCAACGCGCCGTGGCGCCCAGCTTCTCGACCCCCGACTTCCGCGGCGCGCTCGGCATGTTCGCGACCGGCGTGACGGTCGTGACCGCGCGCCGTCCCGATGGCACGCTGGTCGGCCTGACCGCGAACTCGTTCAACTCGGTGTCGCTGGAGCCGCCGCTGGTGCTGTGGAGCCTGTCGCGCACCGCCGGCTCGATGCCGGTGTTCGAACGCGGTTCGCACTACGCGATCAACATCCTCGCCGCCTCGCAGCACGCACTGGCCGAGCGCTTCGCGAGCAAGGCCATCGATCGCTTTTCCGACGTCGCGTTCAGCGAGGGCGCGGGCGGCGCGCCCGTGCTCGACGGCGCGGCCGCGGTCTTCGAGTGCTTCAACCGCAGCCAGTATGAAGAGGGCGACCACGTCATCTTCGTCGGTGAGGTCGAGCGCTGCAGCTGGCGCCAGGGCGTGGCGCCGCTGATCTTCCACGGCGGGCGCTACTTCACCGAGCTGCCGCTGTAGCGGTTCAGCCGAGCCGCCCCGCGGGGAACGCGCTCGGCGCATCCGCCAGGCGCCACGCGCGCCAGACCACCAGCCACACGGCGGCCACGACAAAGACCAGCACGCAGGTCCACGCCGGGACGTCCATCCAGGCCTGGGCGGCCATGGCGCCCAGCGCCAACGGCATCACCACCATCAGCGGCGCGACCGCGCTCGTCGCCGTCGGGGGTTTGAGCGTCGACCAGTCGGTCCAGAGCAGGGCGCCGAGCGGCAAGCAGGCGGCGGCGTAGATCGCGAACCAGGCGAGGTGGTCGCCGAGTGGCAGCACCGCGACGCACGCGAGCACGCCGAGTGCCCAGCTGGTGATGAACTGCGCCGACAGGCGCCGCGCGAGCCCGCGGTTGAGCGCGCGGCCACGCGGCATGCCCGGCAACAGCATCATCAGCGCCTGCTCGCGGCGTGTGCCGTGGATCGCGGCGCGCGCCTGCAGCGCCACGTTCACCGCGAACGTCAGCACGCCGGCCGACAGGCCCCATGCGGCGACCGGGATCGAGCTCGTGTCCACGTTCGCCTGCCACAGCGCGAACATCACCAGTGCTGCCGCGCCGCCAAAGGTCAACAGCTGGCCGAGCTGCCCGGTCCAGTGGATGGCGGGCCCGAGGCCGAGCAGCGCGCGCGGCAGCATCGGGCCTGAGCGCTGCGTGCCGACCGTCGCCAGCCAGCGCCGGTAGAGACCCGACGTGCCATGGCCCAGCCACGCGCTCAGCACACTGCCGTGCCAGCTCGTCCGTCCGGCAGCGCCAGCGGGCATCGAGGCGAACTGCCACACACGTCGGCGATATGCCTGCGCGTGGCGCGAACCGCCGGCGCGCAGCACGAACGGGGTGAGCCCGGCTGCCGCCAGCAGCGTCACCGCGCCCGTGAGCACAATCCGGTCGGGCTGACCCTGCCAGGCCGCGTAGAGCGAGCGAAGGGCGGACTCCGCGACCGGCGTGTGCGCCCAATGCGTGGCCGAGGCGGGCACGAGCCAGAAGAAGACGCCGAGGATCGGCACGCGCACGAGCCACATCAACAGCGTCAGCAGCAGCGCCGTGCCGGCCGCCGCGGCCCACGGGTGGCCGACGGCCGCCCCGAGCAACACCCCAAGCCCGGTGAACCCGAGCCACGCCCCGAACAGCACACAGCGCAGTGTGCGCAGCTGGCCCGGCACGAGGCGTGCGGCGGTCGGGTGGTTCTGTTTCATCAGGTTCAGAAGCACCCAGATCCAGCCGCCGGCGAGCGGCATCGCGAGCACGTTGAGGGCGACTGCCCGCACGAGGTTGGACGTCGGCGTCGCGAGGCACGCCAGTGCCGGCACGCCGACCACGCCGAGAATCAGCAACCACGGCCACATCGCGCCCTGGTTGCGCCGCTGCTGCCACGGCGCCAGCAGCACGCGCATCCACGGCGCGGCGGCGTTCATGGCGTCAACCCCATGAACAGGTCTTCGAGCGTGACCGGCTCGACCGCCACAGCGCCGACCCCCGGCGGCGCGGGCGCGTCGGCGGCGAGGCGCACCAGCGCCTGCTGGCGGCCGCCGTCGAGCGCACTGCTGCGCAGCACCGTCATGCGCTGCGCGCTCGCCAGCGCCTGCACCGCGGCGGCCGGGCCGGCGAGGCGGCGCGTGGTTTCGAGCAGCTTGTCGAGCGGCGCCTGCAACGCGATGCGCCCGGCACTGAGGAAGGCGACGTTGAATGCCACCCGTTCGAGATCGGAGAGGATGTGGGTCGAGAACACCACCGTCGTGCCGCGGTTCAGCACCTGGTCGACGAGCTCGCGCAAGAAATCGCGCCGGCCGGCCGGGTCGAGGCTGGCGACCGGCTCGTCGAGCACGAGCAGGTCGGGCTCGTGCGCCAGCGCGCGCACGATCGCCAGCCGCTGCTGCTGGCCGCCGGAGAGTTTGCCGATCGGCTTGTCGCGGGCGATGTCCCACTTCGACAGCAGGCCCTCGACCTTGGCGTCGTTCCAGTGCGGGTAGAAGCTCTTGAAGTAGCCGAGCATCTGCACCGGCGTCATCCACTCGAACAGATCGGATTGCTGCGGCACGTAGCCGATGCGCGCGCGCAAGGCGTCGTCGAGTGCGGCCACCGGCTGCCCGAACAGCCGCACCGCGCCGGCATCGAGCTCGCGCAGGCCGAGCAGGCTTTCGAGCAAGGTCGTCTTGCCGCCGCCGTTGCGGCCGAGCAGGCCGACGACCTGGCCGGGCAGCAGCGCCCAGTCGAGCCCATCGAGCACGGTCTGCGTGCCGAACGCGACGCGCAGGCCGGCGAGCGTGACCGACGGCGCGGGGTCGGGCAGGGGCGCGTGCAGCGCGATGCTGGCAGAAGGATGGGCGGCAGTCGTCATGGCTTGTCCTGTGTGTCGCGGAGAACGGTCTTGAACAGCGCCAGTGCCTGCGCGGCCGGCAGCTCGAGCTGGCGCGCCTCGCTCGCGGCGCGCTCCAGGGTCGGGCGCAGCAGCTCGGCACGATCCGCCGCCGGTTGTGCGCGGCGGTGCTGTGCGGCCACCACCATCGCGAGGCCGCGACGGCGCTCGAACACG
>JBDUAG010000197.1:0-6880 GCA_040004785.1 Burkholderiales bacterium
TGGAGCGGCTGCAGCGCCAGCGCGTGATCTCCGGCTTCACCATCACCGTGCCCGATGAGCTCGAGGCGACCCTGGTGCGCGCCCATGTGCTGATCACGCTCGCCGCCAAGCGCAGCGGCGCGATCGAGGTCGCGCTGCGCAAGATCCCCGAGGTGCGCGTGCTGCATTCGGTCAGCGGGCCGTTCGACCTGATCGCGATCGTTGCCGCAGCGTCGATCGGCGAACTCGACGCGCTGATCGATCGCATCGGCGAACTCGACGGCGTGGAGCGCACCACCTCGGCGATCGTGCTCTCGACGCGGATTCAGCGCTGAGGTCAGAATCTGCCGATCCAGCCGTTCGTGAACCTCGTGAGGTTTGTCATGCGCCGTTCGTTCCTCGTCGCGCTCTTTGCCGCGTTGCCGCTCATGGCTGCGGCGCAAGAGGCGCCCAAGCCTGCCCGCGTGGTCGTGCAGGTCAGCGAGGCTGATCCGGCGCGCTGGAGCCTGGTGTTAAACAACGTGAAGAACCTGCAGGACGACCTCGGCGCCGACAAGGTCTCGATCGAGATCGTCGCCTTCGGCCCCGGCATCGGGATGCTGAAGTTCGACGCGCCGACGAACTCGCGCGTGTCGGAAGCGGTCAAGGCCGGCGTGACCGTCAACGCCTGCGAGAACACGATGCGCAACCAGAAGCTGGTGCGCGCCGACATGCACCCGAACGTGAGCTATGTCCCGTCCGGCGTGGTGCATCTCGTCAAGCGCCAGCAAGAAGGCTGGGCCTACCTCCGCCCTTGACCGAACAGGCTCCAATTCAAGTCCGCTAGCCCCCCGCCGATATTCACCACAAGCCGCGTCGGCCTCTTGCCGGCGCGCCGATATCGGGATGAACGCAGCAGCCACCAGCAGAGAACTGATCGAGGTCGAGGACCTGCGCATCGGCATGTTCATTCACCTGGACATGAGCTGGATGTCGCACCCGTTCCCGCTCGGCAGCTTCAAGATCGCCAACGCCGAGCAGATCGCCACGATTCGTTCGCTCGGGGTTCAACGTGTCCGCTGGAGCCCGGCGCAGAGCGACGCGCCGACCGAGACGACCGGCTGGGGCCGCGGCTCCGATTTCGACCGTCTGGGCGCCACGGCCGAGCCTGCCACCAGCCCCGCGGCACCCGAGGCGGTGCTCGCGCCTGAACTCTCATCCGAGCCCGTTCCCGAGCTCGTGCCCACGGCGCAGAGCGTGGTTGATTCGCCCGAATTCGTCGCCCGCCAGCGGCACAAGCGCGCGCTCGCCGAGCAACGTACTGCGCAGTTGGTGTGCGAGCGCCAGTTCGCCGAGGCCGCGCGCGACTGCAAGCACCTGACCGAACTCGTGCAGCAAAAGCCCAAGGACGCGCGCGCCCAGGCGGAGCAACTCGCGAAGGCGCTTGTCGACAAGATGCTCGTCGATCAGGACATGTGCATCCGGCTGCTGTCGGAGGCCGCCGGCGACAAGGCCGCGATGCACGCGATGAACGTGACCGTGATCTCGCTGTTGATGGGGCGCAGCTTCGGCCTGCCGGCGGCCGACATGGCCGACCTCGGCGTCGGCGCGCTGCTTCACGACATCGGCAAACTCGAATTGCCCGACCGCGTGCGCCACCGCGACGACCAATTCAGCGGCGCCGAATTGCGCTTCTACGAGGAACACGTGGCGCAGGGCGTCGGCCACGCCCGCAAGATGGGGCTCTCGCCCGGCGCCACGATGGTGATCGCGCAGCACCACGAGCATGCCGACGGCAGCGGCTTCCCGCTGCGCGTGAACACCGACCGCATGACGCCCGCGGCGCGTATCGTCGCGCTCGTGAACCGCTACGACAACCTGTGCAACCCGCACCACGCGGCCAAGGCGCTGACGCCGCACGAGGCCTTGTCGCTGCTGTTCGCGCAGGGCCGGGCCAAGTTCGACACCGCGGTGCTCGGTGCCTTCATTCGCATGATGGGCGTGTATCCGGCCGGCTCGACGGTGCAGCTCACCGACGACCGCTACGCGATGGTCGTAAGCGTGAACTCGTCGCGCCCGCTGAAGCCGCGCGTGCTGGTGCACGACGCCAAGGTGCCGCGCGACGAAGCCGTCATCGTCGACCTCGAAACCTCGCAAGGGCTGGGCATTCGCCGCAGCATCAAGCCGCTGCAAATGCCGTTGGCCTCGCTCGAATACCTGGCGCCGCGCCCGCGCGTGGCGTATTTCTTCGAGGCGGCGGTGGCGTCGACATTGCAAGCCGACGCGGTGGCGGCCTGACATGCGCAGCAGCATGGATGTCAGCGTGCCTGCCGCGCTCTCGATCGACTTGATCGAGGCCATGCTCGACGCCGTCTGGCTGGTCGATGCGCGCAGCCAGGCGATCGTCGGCGCCAACCGCGCCGCCGGCAGCCTGATGGAGGTGGCGCCGCACGAGCTCGTCGGCAAGACCATGACCGAGCTCGCTGCCACGCCGGAAGACCTGTTCTTCTGGCGTGAGGCGGCCGACGGTCTGGTGGACGGAATCGAATCCGAGACGATGATCGCGCGCGGCGACGGCGAGGTGCTCTCGGTCACGCGCCGCGTCAGCCGCGTCACGCTGGACGGCGAGGCGCTCTACGTCGTCACGCTGCGCGATCGCAGCGAACAGCTGCGGATCGAGCGCGAGCTCGAAGGCACGGCGGCCGACCTTCGGGCCACGCTTGAATCGACGCAGGACGGCATCCTCGTCACCGACCTGGCTGGCCGCATCCGCAACTTCAACCAGCGCTTTGCACGGCTCTGGCAGATCCCCGAGAAGCTGCTTCTGCAGCGTGACGACGACGCGGTGCTCGAGTGGATGCGGCGCAGCGTCACCGACCCGGTCGCCTACATGCGGCGCCTTTCGTTGATGGACGACGCCACGATGCTGCAGGCCACCGACGAGCTGCGCCTGCACTCGGGCACGGTGATCGAGCGTGTGACGATGCCGCAGTGCATGCAGGGCCGCCCGATCGGCCGGGTGTTCTCGTTCCGCGACATCACCGACAGGCTCGAGGCCGACCGGCGCATCGAGACGCTGTCGTACACCGATGCGCTGACCGGCCTGCCGAACCGCCGCCTGCTCACCGACCGCGCCGAGGTCGCGCTGGCCGCGGCCAAGCGCGATGGCTCGCCGTTCGCCGTGCTGTTTCTGAACCTCGACCGCTTCAACCACATCAACGAAACGCTCGGCCGCGTGTTCGGCGACCGGGTGCTGCTCGACGTGGCCGAGCGCATCAAGGGCTGCGTGCGCGGCGCGGACACGATCGCGCGCCTCGGCGGCGACGAGTTCGTCGTGCTCGCGCACCAGGCCGACGACGGCGGCGCGCATGCTGCCGCCACCCGATTGCTCGACGCACTGAAGCGCCCGTTCGAGCAGGGCGGCATGAGCTTCACCGTGACGGCGAGCATCGGCGTCGCGCTGTACCCGAGCGATGGCGCGACGATGGACGAACTGCTGCGCCGTGCCGACGCGGCGATGCGCGAGGTCAAGCGCGCCGGCCGGGCCGGTTACCGCTTCCATCGTTCACGGCCGGGCGCGACCGACACCCGGTCGCGCTCGCGCATGATGCTCGACCACGCGATGCGCATGGCGCTGGTGCAGGGGCGCTTCCGCCTCCACTACCAGCCGCAGGTCGATCTGGTGGACGGCCGTGTCGTTGGCGCCGAGGCGCTGCTCCGCTGGCGCGATCCGGAGCTCGGCGAGATCTCGCCGGGCGAGTTCATCCCGGTGGCCGAGGAGAGCGGCTTCATCGTCGCGATCGGCGAGTGGGTGCTTCAGCGCGCGGTCAATCAGGCGGCCGCATGGAATGCAGCCGGCATGGACATGACGGTCTCCGTCAACGTCTCGGCGCTGCAGTTTCAGCAGCCGGGCTTCGTCGATGGCGTGGCGGAAGCGCTGCGCGAGGCCGGCCTGGCCCCGCACCTGCTCGAACTCGAACTCACCGAATCGATCCTGATCCAGGACGCGAAGGATGCGATGCTGCGCCTGCAGGCGCTCGCGCAACTCGGCGTCAAGCTCGCGATCGACGACTTCGGCACCGGCTACTCCAGCCTGGCGTACCTGAAGCGCTTTCCGATCGGGCGGCTCAAGATCGACCGCACCTTCATCAGCGGCCTGCCGAACGAGGAGAGCGACGCCGCGATCGTGCAGGCGATCATCCACATGGGCCGCGCGCTGCGGCTCGAGATCGTCGCCGAGGGTGTCGAGACCGATGCCCAGCGCCGCTTCCTGGAGCAGGCCGGCTGCGACCTGTATCAGGGCTTCCTGTACGCGCCGGCGCTCGACGTGGCCGCTTTCGAGGCGCGTCTCGGTCTCACCAGTACCACCTCCGCACCCGAGGCTGCAGCGGGCGCGATCGTCGTGCCATTCACGGCGCAGCGCTGAGGGGCCATCCGCGCGCGCGCCGACGCGTTGCCGGCGGATTTTGTACAGTCGCCGCGAGGAGGTCTCCCGATGGCGGTCGTTGACACAATTCTGGAACGCAAGCTCGAACAGCTGACGCTGCCGCTGGCATTGGTCCTGCCCGACGGGCGGCGCGTCGGCCCGCCGGACGCCGCGGTGACGATCCGTCTCAAGCAAGTCAGCTCGCTGATCCACATCGCCGCCGGCGAGGTCGGAAAAGTGGCGCAAGACTATGTCGAGGACCGACTCGATTTCGACGGCAGCGTGCGCGACCTGATGCAGATCGCCTCGCAGCTGATCGCCACCGACCCGACCGAGGACATGGGCGGCGGCGCAACGCTGAGCTGGTGGCGCGAGATCCGCCTCAACGCGCGTTCACGCGCACGCCACCACGCGCAGGCCGATGCCGAGCAGGTGCAGTTCCACTACGACGTGTCGGACGCGTTCTACGAGCTTTGGCTCGATCCGCTGCGGCTCTATTCATGCGCCTACTTTCGCGAGCCTGAGATGAGTCTGGCGCAGGCGCAGCAGGCCAAGCTGGATCACATCTGCCGCAAGTTGATGCTGCGGCCGGGCGAGCGCTTCCTGGACATCGGCGCCGGTTGGGGCGGGCTGCTGATGTGGGCCGCCGAGCACTACGGCGTGCGCGGCCACGGCATCACGCTGAGCCGCAACCAGCACGAGCACGTGAACCAGCAGATCGTCGCGCGCGGGCTGACCGGCCGCGTCACGATGGAGCTGCTCGACTACCGCGAGCTGCCCGAGAACGAGCCCTACGACAAGATCGCTTCGGTGGGCATGTTCGAGCACGTCGGGCGCGCGCTGCTGCCCGACTACTTTGCAAAGATCTACCGGCTGCTCAAGCCCGGCGGGCTGCTGATGAACCATGGCATCACCGCCGGCGGCACCCGCAACCACCAGCTCGGCGCCGGCATGGGCGATTTCATCGAGCGTTACATCTTTCCGGGCGGCGAGCTGGCGCACGTCTCGAAGGTGACCGAAGTGATGAGCGAGGCGCAGTTCGAGCCGCTCGACCTGGAGAACCTTCGCCCGCACTACGCGCGCACGCTGTGGGCGTGGAGCGATGCACTCGAAGCCCAGCTTGCCGAGGCCCGCGGCCTGACCGGCGAGCGCGTCGTGCGCGCCTACCGCCTCTACCTGGCCGGCAGCGCGATGGGCTTCGAGCAAGGCTGGATGGCACTGTTCCAGATGCTGGCCGCCCGGCCCAGCGGCGAGGTCGCCGACGGCCCGATGCGCGGAGCACAATCGGCGTATCCGTTCAACCGCGGTGATGTCTACCGCTGAAACCCGATGATCTACAAGTTCAAATCCAAGGCCGCTGGCGACGTGATCATGATGGGCCCGACCGGCGACGACGTGCTGCGCGTGATCGGCAAGTCGTCGGGTGCCACCGGCATCATCGAGGTCGCGGCGATGCCGGCCGCCATCGCAGCCCTGGAGCAGGCGATCGCGGCCGACGAGGCGGCGCGAGCGCAGGCCGAGAAGGACGCTGCAGCGGAGGGCACGAAGCTGGCGCCACGCGACGGCGTCACCCTCCGCCAGCGCGCCTGGCCGCTGGTGGACATGATGAAGCGTTCGATCGCCGAGAAGGCCGATGTGGTCTGGGGTGTCTGAGGAGCCATCGATGAAATTGTGGAGTGACAGCTGGATCAACGGCGAGCCCATCCCGATGCGCTTTGCCGCAGGCCGACCCGACCCGCAAAGCGGCGTCACGTTCTCCGACAACGTCAGCCCGCACCTGGCCTGGAGCGAGGTGCCAGCCGGCACGAAATCGTTCGCGCTGATCTGCCACGACTTCGACGTGCCGAGCCGCGGCGACGATGTCAACCAGCCCGATCGCGAAGTGCCGGCCGACTTGCCGCGGGTCGACTTCTTCCATTGGGTCATGGTCGATCTGCCCGCCAGCGCCACGGAGCTGAAGGAGGGTGAGTTCAGCCGCGGTTTCACCGCGCATGGCAAACCCGGACCGGAGGTCGGCGGCAGTGGCGCGCGCCAAGGGCTCAACGACTACACCGGCTGGTTCGCTGCCAATCCCGACATGGCCGGCAACTACTTCGGCTACGACGGTCCGTTCCCGCCCTTCAACGATTCGCTGATCCACCACTACGTGTTCACCGTCTACGCGCTGAAGATCGCGCGCGCGCCGGTGGAAGGTGCTTTCACCGGCCCGCAGGTGCGCCAGGCGATCTATCCGCACATCCTGGCCGAGGCCACGCACTCGGGCACCTACACGCTGAACAAGCGCCTGCGCCGCTGACATGGAGGACGCCCAGGCCACGCGGGTGCTCGCGATCCGCCATGGCGAGACGGCGTGGAACGTGGATGGCCGCATCCAGGGCCAGCTCGACGTGCCGCTCAACGACACCGGACGCTGGCAGGTTCACCGGCTGGCCCTGGCGGTCGCCGACGAAGGCATCAGCGCGATCTACTCCAGCGACCTGCTGCGCGCGCTCGAGA